>MVRV01000114.1 GCA_002068015.1 Smithella sp. PtaU1.Bin162 | reverse complement strand
GGACAAGATCATTCGGTACATCCACGGTTGCCGGTCCCTGGGGATAGCCGTTCTGCCCCCGGACATCAACTCGTCGCTCCGTGACTTCAGTGTCTCCGAGGACGGAAACATCCGCTTCGGTCTGGCGGCGGTCAAAAACGTCGGGGTCGGTGCTGTGGAAGCCATACTCGATGCCCGACGTGAAAAGGGGAAATTCCTGTCTTTTAAGGATTATTGCCGTCGTGCCGATCTCCGGAAGATCAACAAGCGGGTCGTGGAAAGCCTGGTCAAGTGCGGCGCCTTCGACTCCGTTTATCCGAATCGCCGCCGGTTGATGGAGTCTTTTGAACACGACCTGGAACTGGCAAGCCGGGAATCCCAGCACAGGGCAGCCGGCCAGGCCGGTTTGTTCGACACGCTGGATGAGAACGACTGCGATGAATTAAACGATAACATTAGTAATGTAGATGAAAAGCCAGGTAATCAAAAGGAAATGCTTTCTTATGAAAAGGAGTTGATCGGTTTCTACATCACCAGCCATCCCCTGGCTTTTGTCGAAGAGAAGCTCAAACGGGTCGCCACGGCGGACATCGAGGCGCTCAGGCAGATGCAGGACAAGGAAACGGTTTCCTTTGGCGGGATCGTCAGCGCCATCAAGGAGCTCAAGACGAAACGCAAAGATACCATGGCATATGTAACCTTTGAAGATTTGAAGGGATCTGTCGAGGTTATCGTCTTTGGGGACACCTATCGCCAGTGCGAGGCATTGCTGAAAGGGGCGGATCCTCTCCTCGTGACGGGGACACTGGATGCCGACGAAGAAAACGTGCGTGTCAAGGCGACAGAGATCACCAACCTGGCGGATGTAGCGGAGCATCCTTTTTCGTCCGTCCATTTCACAGTCGATTCGTCCCGCTTCCGGCCGGATGATCTGGCAGCCCTGAAGACGCTGGTTCTGAAATATCCCGGTAAATACGACGGGTTCCTTCATATTCATGTGAATGGCTGCGAGACGGTGATCTATCTGGGACAAGACGCCCGCCTGCATATCTCGGATGAATTGAAAAACGAGGCGGAGCAATTCCTGGGGAAAGGGAACACCCGTTTTCAATAATGGAATACCGGGAGCGAACGTATCGGCGGAGGACCTCAACCCCGGGTCTGGTGTCCTTTTCGATTCAGGTCGGCCAGACGGACCTGATGATCAGCGCTTCCCGTGACCTGACTGAACCCGCATTCCAGGCTGTCCATCGGTATCGTCGCCAGATCGAGTCGTACATCGAGTCCCGCCCTGATTTTCTGAAGTCACTGATTCCACTGTCCAATGACAATCTGGCCCCACCGATTGTCCGCGATATGCTCGATGCCGCGGATCGGGCCGGCGTCGGTCCCATGGCGGCGGTTGCCGGCGCCATGGCGGAACGGGTGGGCCGCGACCTCCTGCCGTTATCATGCAACATCATGGTCGAAAACGGAGGAGACATTTTTATCGGGATGGATCTGGAAGTCCGGGTCGGCCTGTTTGCCGGGACATCGCCTCTAAGCGACCGGATTGCATTGCGAATCCTCCCGGAACAGACACCGTTGGGCATCTGCACATCCTCGGGCACCGTCGGACCGAGCCTGAGTCTCGGCCGGGCGGATGCCGTGACCGTGATTTCCAAATCGGCGGCCCTGGCCGATGCCGCAGCCAGTTCCATCGGAAACCTGGTTCAGAATCCCGCGACAATCGGAAATGGAATCGAAAGGGCGAAAGAAATAGACGGTGTTCTGGGAGTCGTCATCATCGTCGGCGACAGGATGGGTGCCTGGGGTGAAGTCGAGCTGGCGTGATCAAGAATGCAGAGATTGATGGCGAAGGTACAATCGACAGGAAATCCACTCCAACCAAATCATCAATCGCCTGAGAAGAAAAAATCACATAGAGCGGGAACGTGCCCGTCCGATTGCATGAGGCAGTTCATCCTGACCGTTAACCGTCATCTAAAAAAAAGCGGACAGCATAGTTTACATAACATATCTTATCGGACATGTATCGTCTTTTAGGATTTTCTTTTCCACTTCGACGACAGCTTCTCCTTTTCGGTTCCATAAAGCTTCTTATAAAAAGTCGCGCAGAAGAACTTAGGCAGCTCTCGAGAGTCAACTGACTGCTGTTTCTTCTGTTCATATAAAAAAATTAGGTAATTAGTCCCGTTTTGGCACCAGATCGCAGAGGAATGTAGCGACCTGGTCGAAGAGGTCGGCATTCCGATTGTTATACCGAAACTCCAGCTCTTTCAAATAAAGAGGGAACTGTTCCTTGGAGACGCCATGGTGCTTGATCAGCCGCTCCTTGGCCCAGCTCCAGAAGCCCTCCATAATGCTTTTGCCTCGCCAGATATTAAGTCATGATAAGTAGTTAAGTCCATGAGGCACCCTTAACACAGGTGCCAGAACAGGATCAATTACCAAAAATTATGAGATCATAACTTTCCAAATCAAATCATACTAGGCCAGATATTCAGATATCCCACCTACAGAATCATTTGGTACGTATATAGTATAATCAGGCATTGATATTTTCCAATTGTTTTCATATTATTTACTCAATAATTTAAGTGATTAGGATCATTCTTATATTGGTTGGTCGGGTTTCGTACAACAACGCTTCCGCTTTTGGCATCTGTTTTGTCGGAACATATAAGATGGTGTGCTTTAGGTAGTGCAGCCCGACGATCAGCCGAGTCGGAAGTCCGGGACAGCCGGCCATCTCTACGAACAATTGACTGAACTCGGTGTCAAAGAATGACCAGTCGATCTGACGGGCAAGCTTGAAGAGAGGGTGCCCGTTGTTGAGAATCTGATCCAGGCGGGAACGGAACAGATCGCCTTGGGCCTCTTGGGCGGACATATTTTTCAGTTGCATAAAATGACCAGCTTTTGAGGGATTTTGAATTTTTGCTGGCGATTTATTCATAGAACAAGCCATTAATAAAGCAATAATTACAATATATTACATTTTATCGGGGACAACTATATTAATGAAGGGCACTGCAAAAAAGTTTAAATTATCAAATGGGTTGACTTTGCTTTTGGAATCGACCAGTTACAATTCCGTTATGTTAGGAATTTCGATCAGAATAGGATCAAAAAATGACCCTGATTCACTACATGGAATGGCACATCTATGTGAGCATATAATCATCAGATCATGCGATAAGAAAATAAGTTCGACAGATAGAGATAATTTAAAAATACATGCTTTCACTGAAAGAGAAGAGACGTTCATTTTCATCAGATCTTTAAAAGATAAATTTTCATCCGCAATAAGATGGTTTGAGTATTTTTGTTCCCAGCATAACATAACCAATGAGGATTTATTTATTGAGAAGAATATTGTTTCTGAAGAAATTCATGCATATGATAATAGCGAGATTAGTAAAATTGAATCTGCTTTTTTTAGAAAAGCATTCGTAGGAAAAAAAATGTCACACTCTATTTCGGGCAATATATCTGGTATTAAACAGATTCAATTAGCTGATGTGAATAATCACCATTCTTTATATTCAATACCAACCAATTTAGTCATAGCAGTGAGTGGTGATCTTGACAATGATAGAATATTAAATACGATAGAGAGCATAACCAAACACTTGAAGGGTTCAGCGATTACTAATAGAATTCACTCAGGCCATCCTAAACCGTTCAGAGTACAAGTAAAATCAAATTTGGAGTTGACATACTTCATTTATGGATTTGAAGTGCCCGAAAGAAGTTCTGAAGAGCGACTTCTAATATACGCACTTAGCAATTATTTAGGTGAAGAAGATTATTCAAAGTTATATCAAGTTATTCGCAAAGAAAAAGGATTAGCTTACACGATAGCTTCTGAATATCAGCTTTTCTCCGATATTGGTTTCCTACTAATAAAAGGCTTGACGTCTCAAAACAACTTTTCAGAGGTTATGCTTAATATTAATAACATTTTAGAAGATTGCAAAAATATGAATTTTGATTCCGTACTTCTTCACAATATCGCAAAACATATGAAAAAAAACCTGCTAATGAATTTGGATGATATAAATATACGAATCATCAGATTACTTAAGCATGAATTATGGTTTTCGGAATTTTATAATATTGATGATGATTTACTATTTATTGATAATCTTTTATCATCAAATATTAATATTATGGCAAAACGTGTATTTAGCGGCGAAGGCTTTTTATGTCATAGTATTTGACGGGAGGATAGGAGATGTCTGATGTTGTGTTGATAAACCCCAATATTAATATAGTTGATAAGGAAAAGGATCATTACTCTGTACTGGATCACCTTGGGTTGGGTTTGGTTGCGGCCAGTTTAGAAAGAAGCGGTATCAGCGTTGAAATAATCGATGGATATGCCCTGAATTTGTCCAAAGAAGTATTAATTGAGAAAGCACTTCGTGCTAAGCCTTCCTTTGTTGGAATAACATGTAATTTCATAGGATTTGAAGATGCTATTGATATAGCAAGGAATATTGCTTCAGTCGACAATAATCCATTTATCTTCATGGGTGGCGAGCATTGTACATATTCAGCAGATGAAATTTTAGCAAATTATCATTTTGTCGATGCAATTGTTCGCGGAGAGGGAGAAATTACCTCTGTCGAACTTATAAATAATTTCAATATATTAAGTAATGTGGCTGGAATATATTATAGAGATCAAAAAAGCGGTAAGGTGTTCAAAAATCCGGATAGGAAAGCGATTGACAATTTAGATGATATCCCCTTTGCACGTAGAGATACTCTTGATTACTGTAAAACACATAAGGAAACCTCCATAATAGGCATGCTTACTCAACGTGGTTGCAATTTAGATTGTCATTTTTGTAATGCACATACTTTTTTTCGATTAGGTGGCGGTAAATTTATTAGAAGGCGATCACCTCAAAACATAGCTGATGAAATAGAAATATTGCATGAAAAGTACTATCGTTTTAATATGATAGAAAAGATGTATTTTTATGATGCAAATTTTATTGACGGTAGTAGACAATCAAAACAGTGGGCTCAAGAGCTTGCTCATGAAATTATCAAGCGAAATATAATTATTCCTTTTGAAGTGTATATGCGAGGTGATTCTGTTTCTCCTGAGCATGATCAAGAGCTTATAGATATTCTAAAAAAAGCCGGACTCAGCTCCGTATTTATTGGTATCGAATCTTTTGATCAGAATGATTTGAATGTGTTTGGGAAAAAAATAGAAACAGATAACATGGAGAGAACTATTAATTTTTTAATTGAGAATGATATTTTCGGTCTTACTCAAGGGCTTATAATGTTCAATCCGTATAGCACTTTTCAAGGATTAAGAAGAACAGCAGATTTCTTACTGAAATATAATTTGGCTTCATTTTGGAATATGTCACAAAAATTACAACTATTTCCAGGGGTTAAGCTTATATCAAAATTATCAAGTGAAGGTTTACTCGATAACAAAATAAATTCTAATGAAGTGTATTCATATAAGTTTCAATCGCAAAGCATTGAAAAAATGTCTAATTACCTTATCGCAATGAATGACAACCCCATTGTAATAAATGATAATGCCATCATGAGGTATGTACGTGGGGCCGTTCCTGAATTGTACAAATCTGTTTCTGATTTTCCTGATATTATCAAACTCCTTCATCCTATTAATTTATTGATCAATAAAAAAATAAAAGAAATCAATGAATTGAATCATAGCTATTTTGTGAATATAATTAGTTCTTACGAGAGCGGTGTTCCTCAGGACAAAATAGATAAATACAAATCAGAATACTTGTCTTCATCTGATAAGAGTGTTCGAGATCTCGATAATTTATATAATGATATGCTGCGAACAGTAGACAAATCCTTAAGTGAGAAAATTATAAATAATAAAGTTGCTGAGACAATTTAACATGGACTTTCCTTTCGGAAGGTGGTCAAAAATAACATCATTTCTTGATGGATGGAAGGAGGTGAAACAGAATGGGTATCAACTTAATGGCACCTAAAGGTAGCGATCAGAATGTAATGTTGTCGGCTGATGTTTCAAAGAAGCTCGACGAGGTGAAAAAGAAGTAATTTAACCAATCATCATCTATGATGGGCGGGCGCTAAATTCCCTTCATGAGTGCAGTTACAATCATAAAAGAAGGAGAATTTAGCGCCTCTTCTTACCGAATATTATACGTAAGAAAGCTTCTGATTATAATGATAAATAATCATTTTATAGAAGGTCTTAAAAGAACATTTCCGCTTTTCATAGGAGTCATACCTTTTGGACTTGCATATGGAATTTCAGCTAAAACAGCTGGTTTGAATCTTTTCCAGACAGTGTTGATGTCATTAATCGTTTTTGCTGGTGCAGCGCAATTTATTGCGATCGAAATGATGAAACTAAAATCATGGATTATCGCTATTCTAATAACTACTCTTGTAATTAATTTGCGTCACATCCTAATGTCCTTATCTCTGAAGCCTTTTTTGAGCAAATATCCCAAAATGTTAACTCTCGCTATTGCATTCGGGATTATTGATGAAACATTTGCTGTAAGTAGTTTATATTTTACGGAAAAAAAAGAGGGATACATTTCATTTCTGTTTTCATCTGCTGTTTTGATGTACTTTGGTTGGGTGGGAAGTTCTTTTTTGGGTTACGTTTTAGGCGAACAAATACAAGATCCTTTAAAATGGGGATTAGATTTTGCCATGCCTGCTACCTTTATAGGTATTCTAATTCCTCAGGTGAGATCCAGAAATATTATGAATACAGTTGTTAGTTCAGCGATAACTGCAACCATTCTTAAACTTATATTAAACAATCCTATTTTCATCTTATTCGGAGCAATAATAGGAGCATTTGTAGGATATAAATCAGAAAGGAGTGGATTGTGATAGATAAAGTAATTATCATTATAATTGGAATGGGAATTGTCACATACATAACAAGAAGTATTATGTTAAGCTTGGACTTTAAAATTACGAAAAACTGTCAAGTATTTTTATCCTATATACCTTTTTCTATCTTAAGTGCATTGATTTTTCCGTGTATTCTTGTTCCAGGAAAAGAACTGAACACAACGTTATCAAATCATTATCTAATAGCTGGAATCATTTCTATTTTTATAGCTTTAATATCAAAAAAAGCGGTAGTCACCGTGATATTCGGGGTTACTATCATGATTTTTATAAAAGCGCTTTCCTTGTGATTTCATCATAAATTATTCAGCTAAATTTAAAGAAGGAGTTATTATCATGACTTCAATTTTTCCCGAACCTATAGTAAATCTTGACGAGGCGGATATTCCAATGAACGGGGTATCAGCTTATCTCTCACAGGCGGAAACTCATCAGATCATCTTCATGCATTTTTCAGAAGATATTGATTTACCCGAGCACTCACATGAATCGCAATGGGGAATTGTTTTGGAAGGATCAATTGATCTTTCAATAGCTGGGATAAGGAAAACATACATGAAGGGTGATCGATATTTTATTCCGAAAGGGGTATTACACTCTGGCAAAATATATGCTGGATATGCTGATGTAACATTCTTTAATGAGCCTCGAAGATATCTGACTAAAAATGTGACCGGGAACGGGGTCATGTCCTGATTCTATCCGGTATTTATTTGACAAATAAAAGATAGGCAAAATTACGGCCGGCCGGTTTTGTCGCTCCAGAAGGTGTCCCAGAAAGGATAAGAGCTTCCCTGAACGTAGGCGGTCCGGATGAGGACGGAATCGGGCCGGAAAAAGAAGGCCGCCGTGTCGTAGCGGATCAGGTCGCCGTGGCCGCTGAGATTGACGCTGCTGGGAAGG
>MVRV01000113.1 GCA_002068015.1 Smithella sp. PtaU1.Bin162 | reverse complement strand
CGGGATGATAAAATTCGATTTCGTGATCAAGGGACAGCCCGAGATCAAATCGATGCGCCTCGAATGGCAGGTGAAACCGGAATATTGCCAGTTTCTGATGACCCCGCTTCTTCAAGAAAAACAGAGTTCTGAATTTGCGTTTAGATATCCGCATAGCGAGTCAGATTCCGCTACCATGCTTTGGCTGGTAGCCGAAGGCAAGGGTGGATTTGCTTATTCTATGGCCAATGACGCAAATTGGTTTTATAATCCTGACGATCCTGTTTTCAAGGTTGATAAGAAAAGCGGTTCCTGTTCTGTCGATATGATTACCAAGACAGTCAAACTTCCTGCAGAAACTCCTTATCAGTCACTCTTTATAGCTACGCCCACACGGCCCTTGCCTGAGAAGATCCGAGTGATTCGAGAAGGCGATAGCACCCGTTCTGATGGGCCGCGTCTTGGTATGTGGTCTGGCGAGGGACTGATTGGTATTTCGACTTATCAGCCTCATCCAACCTCATTTACAGAAGTAATGAAAAATGTAATACCGCAAACTGTCGGTGTTTATGGAATGGCTGATTCCCTAACGACTGGATCACCGATCGCCAATTACTTTAAAAAATACTGGGATATTCCCGGTTATTATATTTATAAATTTACTTATAAGAAGTCCCTCGATAATGGGAACTTCAAGAAAGAATCTTGTTTTAGTGTGCCTGCTTGTGATGCGACTCATATCAAGGACTATATGCTGAAAAATATTAAAGAATTACTGGAACATCCTTATTCTGACCGTATCTGGATGATTTACTATGATCTATGTGGGGATGTACTGTGTTCCAATGCAGCGCATGGTTGCGGTTTCAAAGATAAATTAGGTCGTGATATAAAAACATTTGCAATATTGAATAAGCGCAAACTGGTAGAGCGTACCGTTCGCCTTTGCCATTCCCTAAACAGAGTGGTAATGTTGCACAATCAACGATTTTTTTATCCGTTCCTCCAGGGGCTTGCTGATTACGAATATCCAGGCGAACAGCATAACGGACTCCTGAGCCGCAATCCTTATGGATATACCGATGAATTGTCTGATAATCTGTATCGCAGTGAATACAATCGCGATGTGCTTGGAGTTGGGGTAATTTTTCTGACGGCATTGGGACAAGCCAATACGGACTATCTCAAAGAACCGGCATATACCGAAGCCATGTTGACAATGCTACTGGCCCACGATGTGGAACCTGACCCGAGTTGGTCATCCGCTTTACCGCACCAAAAGGTATGGGATATTCTGGAAAAATATCAGGTGCAGTCTCCGGAAACCAAAGTTCACCTCTATTACCGGCAGGATACCGTAAAGAGTTCAAACCCCGATGTACGAGTTACTTACTATGAATGTCCCGGCCAGCAGTATGTGTTGGCGCTAACTAACAAAGATATTAGACAGAAAAAAACGATTATTGATATGAGCAGGCTCAAGGAGGGTGATTATACGGTACGGGAAGAATACAGGGGCAGTGATATTCAGGTGAAAGACGGCAAGTTTGAGATTACGATCCCATCGCGTTCCTTCCTGCTGGTCGCATTTCCACCAAAATCTTTCTATCCGGTAATTGATGATTGTTCTTCCAGGAGTTGGGGTGCCTGGAGTAGCGAAGGCGCAAAAGTGGATTTCAGTTTGGACATGGATAATGGGCATCAAAAAAAGGGAAGCCTGTTAATTCAAGTATCCCCGGATACTCCGGACAAAAGCAGTTTCTGTTTTACAAAAAAAATTCCAGTCCGACCGGGAAAAACCTACAATGCCAAAATTTTTGTCAAAACACAAAATGTTTTTTCGTCTGCAAAGATCGCAATGGCATTTCAGGGACAGGATTCAAACGGACTGTTCTTGGGCGTCCCTCCGCAATCAGCCGAACTTTCCACGTTATGCGATGGGAAATGGGAAGAATTAAACCTCCGGTTCAATATTCCGGAAAAAGGAAAATGGTCTGAAACATGTAATTTGTTGGTAACGCTTGGAGTACAAAATACAAAAGGCGGTAAGGTTTGGTTCGATGACTTTGAATTGTCAGAATCTCAATAATTTCCGGGGCATGCGTACTTTCATGGATTGGGACATATATTGCCAGAGTGTGCTTATCGGCGAAGGGACCGTTCCCGAAGCCATAAAAAAGTCACCGAATACTAGGGGAATTACCCTGATATATTATAATGATTCAAAAAGGAGATATGTCTTATGAAATCCCAGTTAAAACTCTGCGGATTTTGGGAATTTACGCTCATTGAATTGCTCGTTGTGATTGCTATTATAGCAATTTTGGCGTCTCTCCTACTTCCCGCGTTGAGCCGGGCAAAAGGCATGGGAAAAAGGATTGCCTGTGAAAACACGCTGAAACAGGCCGGGCTTTGTCTTGTTCAGTACATAGGCGATTACAACGATTATTATCCGAGGTATAGTTTCCAGACGTGGTATAGTGCTCTGTGGCCTTATGCCGGATACAAAAATGTGTATAACAGCATCTGGGTTGATTATCGGGCCGGATTTCTCAGATGTCCAGAAGAAAAAGATCATAGTGTACTTTATGCAGAATACGGACCCGGCGGTCTTTTTTTTGCTCCTGCTGACTATGGGGTGAATACTACCGGATTTGGCAGTCACAGAAAGGCTTCGCAGTTTAGAAATCCTTCCCGGACATTTTTTGTCATGGACGCGCATAACTATTATCTTAATGCGCCTTATTGGAACGGGGGAGGCGAGGTTTCCAGCGTATTTCCGGAAGGGAATATCGCTTATAATCATCTCAAGGGGGCAAACCTTCTCTTTGCCGACAGCCATATTGAATATTTCAAGTCTCCGATGCCTTTCGGCGGCAGCACCGTGTATCCTTGGAAGTGGGAATACTGATTAATTGAAAGGTTTATATAATGAGATTTTCCATGCCTTTTGTTGTCTTTGGGCTTGCTTTAAAAATCTTTTCTCAAGATGCAGTCGAGTATAAAGATGATTTTTCAGGAACTGTCTGGAGCAGTTGGAAAAGCAGTAAGGCGGTCGGGAACTTCCTTTTGAACAGGGAGGAAGGGCATAGCGGGAAGGGGGCGCTTGAGATTGCCGTGGGAAAAGATAATCCATCAAGCGGTAGTTTTTGTTTTACGAAACGTTTTCCGGTGTTTCCGGGAAGAACCTACAATGCGGTGGTATGGGTGAAGGTTGAAGGCCTAGATGATAGCGGACATGTTACTCTGGGATTTCAGGG
>MVRV01000112.1 GCA_002068015.1 Smithella sp. PtaU1.Bin162 | reverse complement strand
CCGGCCCGCCCCCGATAATAGTTATATCATAATCATATTCAGGTAATTGCGCGGCGCCCATAAGTTGATTCTCCATTATTTTTGCCTTAGACTTTAATCAGGATCGGGGTCTTTTGTAAAGTCCAAAGTGACTTCGGTTTTATGGAAATTAATTTTGCCGTTTATTTTAGCTTGACACAAAGAATCATTTGTCTTGTACTGGCGGCCGAGGTTCTGAACAATTAATGCCTGGTGAGGAGAATCGTATGAAAAAAATTATGTTTTTGATGATATTTTTTGTTCTTGCCGGTTGTGCGGCAAAACAAAGCCCGGTTCTTTATCCGAATGCTCATTTGAAGAGTGTCGGTGAGACCAAGGCGCAAACCGATATTGAGGAATGCTCGCTTCAGGCGGAAAATTATGTCAAGGCCAATCCCGGAGCAAAGGTTGTGGGAGGTGTAATCGTGGGCGGAGCGGGCGGTTCGGTTGTCGGCGGAGCGGTGGGTGCGGTGACCGGTAATTTGGGCCGGGGCATCGGAGTGGGAGCCGCAGCCGGTGCAGCAAGCGGGCTCGTTCGCGGAATCTACAAAGCGTCGCAACCCAGTCCGGTTTATAAGACCTTTGTTAATCGCTGTCTGCAAGAAAAAGGGTATGATCCCATCGGGTGGGAATAATTGCATGTTTCCCGGTACTTCCGTTTCTTATAAAATATGAGTTGAGGAGATGAAATCATGTCTGAAAATCCTTTGGAATTGTTAATGAATCCACGTTCAATCGCCGTAGTCGGTGCGAGTAATAACCTTATGAAAATGGGTACTATCCAGGCTCTGAGCATCATTCAGGATGGTTATCGCGGTAAGTTTTATCCTATTCATCCCAGCGAGAAAACAGTTTTAGGCCACAAAGCGTACACCAAAGCCTCCGACCTGCCGGAGGTCCCCGATCTGGCTGTTTTCATTGTTCCGAGCAGTGTTCTTTTACCCTTACTGGAAAGCTTCGGAAAAATCGGTACCAAAAGAGCGGTAATCATAACGGGCGGTTTCCGCGAAACAGGCGCCGCAGGCGGTCTCATGGAAAATAAACTTACGGAAATAGCTGAAAAATACGCCATCCGCTTTGTCGGTCCTAATTGTATCGGTATTATTAATTCACAAATTCGTCTCAATTTGACTATTGCCGCGATAGCGAAAAATCCCGGTCCACTAGGACTTGCTTCACAAAGCGGCACATTTGTTACCCAGACACTCACGTACCTTAAAAAAAGGGGAATTCGCTTCAGCAAGGCGATCAGTCTGGGCAATGAGGTAAATATCGACATTGCCGACGCCCTGGAGTTTCTGGGAGCGGATCGAAAAACAAAAGCAATAATTTTATATATTGAAGGTATTCGCGATGGACAAAGATTTGTGGAAGTTGCCCGTAAAATCACTCCGTATAAACCGGTGCTGGCGCAATATGTCGGCGGAACGGCCGCCGGTGCGCGAGCGGGACTGAGCCACACCGGAGCAATGGCCGGGCCTGATTTTCTCTTTAATGGTATTTTCAAGCAGGCCGGCATTATCCGGCTGCACGGCATTGAAGATCTTTATACCCATGGCTGGGCTCTGGCCACTCAGCCGCCGCTGCGTGGTTCCCGGGTCGGTGTTATAACTAATTCCGGCGGTCCGGGAGCGGTCATATCGAACAGCTGTGATGCCAACGAACTTAACGTGCCGCGCTTTTCGGAAAAACTGCAGAAAGAAATAAGGAATTTGATTCAAACCCATGCTACCGGAGCTAATCCGGTCGATATGACTTTTGATCTGGATATGAGAAAGCTGGCGTTGACAATTCCCGAAATCGTCATGAAAAGCGGAGAAGTGGATGCACTGATTATGCACGGGGTAATGCGCTCCGGTTTCCTGCGGGAAGTTTATGATCATGCCCATGAAATGCTCGGGGACGTTTCCTTTGATGATTTCCTGAAGGGATTAGGACCTGTTATAAAGGAAATCTTTGCTTTGCCCCGTAAATACAAAATGCCCATGTTGATTTCCACGTTTATGGATCAGGGTGATGACTACACTGCGGCATTCATGAATAATGACATACCGGTTTTCTTTTCTCCGGAAAAAGCAGCCGAGGCTCTGGCTTCAATGTATCAATACAAAAGAATCCGGGAACGCCGGCATCACAAAGAAGCAGCTCTGCCGCCAGTAAATTTCAAAGCCGTCGGAATTATTCAAGATGCCTTGAAAAAGAGACAAAAAGCGCTCGATGAACATGCGGCGAAAAAACTGCTCGCCGTCTATGGCGTGCCGGTGACTGAAGAAATCTTAGCTAAAACGGAAAAAGAAGCTGTTGCTGCCGCCGGAAAGATCGGGTACCCGGTGGCACTCAAAGCATGCAGCCCGAAAATCATGCATAAGAGCGGCAAGGGACTGATTGCCCTTAATGTTGAAGATGAAGGTAATCTGAAAATTGCTTTCCGGAACATTCGCCAGGCGGCAGGCCCGCAAATACCCATCCTTGTACAGGAAATGCTTAAAGGAAACCGGGAATTTCTGGCCGGAATGACGCGGTTTGCCGGATTCGGCCCCTGCGTGGTTTTCGGCCTGGGCGGAATTTTTACGGAAATATACCGGGATACAACTATTCGCCTGGCGCCGCTTTCCGTTCGTGATACGGAAGAAATGTTTGCCGATATCCGCAGCCGCAATCTGCTTCATGATTTTCGGGGAATGCCGCAGGTCAAAACGGACAAACTTACAAAAATTCTTCAGGCTGTCGGCAATATATCTCTTTTGCATCCGGAAATTGCCGAGATCGATCTTAATCCCATTATAATTCAGGGAGCAAATCCGGTTGTGGCCGATGCTTTGGTGGTGCTTGCGGGTAAGCCGGAAAACTAACGTTTCTTCCCTGATTTTTTCAGGACGTCTCCCAGCGTACCCATTGTCTTGGACGCGCGGGCGATATAGCTGCGGAAATCTTCGGATTCGCCATCTGCGGTTGCCGAATCTTTGTCGTTACCCGCCAGATCAAGAGAA
>MVRV01000111.1 GCA_002068015.1 Smithella sp. PtaU1.Bin162 | reverse complement strand
GGTGAATAGTGCGCGATTTACCGGTTTCTGCAAGTAAAGATTTCGATAATGATTTTTGACAAAACGGCCTTGAGTCTTATCGTTCCATATTCCATACCATTTCGCCATCTTATCGGAAAATACCTTTTTGACCAAACCAAACACTGTTGCCGTAATAACGCAGTGGGAGTTGCATCGATTTCAAAAACGATTAAAATATATCAAATAATCCAGCGCTCACAATCTTCTCTGGGCATGGCCTTAGCGGTAATTGTTTGAGAAACATTTCCGGTGAGGCAAATGACTTCCGCCTCGCTGTTTTCCGGTGCGTCGCTGTAACGGACGCATAATTCCGCCGCCGTCCGCCGGATGGATTCATCACCGCCGTAAGGCACTATCACATTTGGTCCGGGAAAATCCGCCGTGAATAACACAAGATCAGCTTCATCGGCAAGCGACTGCAGAGCATCGTTGTCGGCCTTGTTTCTTCCCACGATTATCTTGTGATTGTCGTTGATCCGAAAATGCCGGCCGTATTTGAGCAATTCAATATCACGAATCCGGCGGTCTTCAGCGTGAGAAAACAAATCGCGCAGGCGACGGGCGAATAGGGGGTCGGTAAGCAGGCATCCTCCCGCGGGCGGGGCGTAATTGGTAATTCCGAAATCAGCTGCCAGTTGCATTTGCGGCTTGCGGCCGCGGCCCTGAATTGTGAGCAGGCGGGAACGATCGACTTTACCTTCCCGTTCGGCCCGAATAGGTTCCAGAAGTCTCGCGGAAAGCGGCCGCAGAATATAGTCGGCATAGCCGGAATTTTTAGAGACGACAAAGAGTGATTGCTTTCCCTGAGACATCGGCCGCTGACCGAGAACTTCTCCGGTAATAATAAAATCTGCACCAGTGTTTTCCATTTTTTTCCCGGTAAATTTAAGCATCAGAGTATGACAATCGATGCAGGGATTCATGTTTTTACCATAGCCGTAACGTGGAGATTTGAGCATTGCCAGGTGGTCGGAAGTAAAATTTTCCACTGTGAGCGGCAGATTAATCAGACGGGCGGCTGCATGTGCTTTTTCTGCGCTGAAAAACGGCGTTTCAAAAGTCAGACCGGAAACATCGATATCAAGCCTGCGGATAACTTCTACCGCCAGTATGCTGTCCAGTCCACCGGAAAAAAGAGCAATCGCTTTGATCATTAAATATATCCATTTACGGGTTATAAATAAAATGCGCTCCGGATCAAAAGAGCTTCCGGAGCGCCGTAATTTCCATTACAAAATTATCTTAATATCTGGCGATGTTGGCCGACCATAATTCGCCGATGATGCTGCGCAAACCGTCGTCAAGAGCAAAGTCAATCACATAGTGGTCTTTATCGGTTTTTATTTTCATCCCTGTAAAGCCGAAAGAGTAGGGCGCCTGGTTTTTATCCGGACCGGAAAAGGTAAAATAGCCGTAAGCGGAAGGTATGGCCAGAGCGCTCAAAATCTTTTCCATTATTATTTTGGGAGAATCGGAATCGACGATATAAATCAAGCCGTAGCCTTTGGTTTTAAAAGCATTGAGAAATTGCTGCGGGAGATTGCGTGAATAAATGATGTATTTTTTGCCGGCATTATTCAGCAGAACTTCGGCCTTGATGGACAGGTTGAAGCCGTCTTTGGCCATGTCGAAGACTCTGACATCGGCTTCTTTTTCGGCAGCAAAACCTAAATAGGTAACAAGTGCGTATGCGAAATCCTGGGCGGGTTTAGCGGGGAAAACCGCCGTCGGGGGCAGGGAATAAAGCTCTTCCGGTCTGCCGGCAATACCATTTTCTTCGTCGATCTCCGTTATAATCAAACCATTCTGCAGGGAGTAGTTTTTAACGGCTTTAGGCAGCAATAGACTGTTTGCCGAGACAAAACGCAAACCCTGGTTTAAGAGTCGGCCTTGACGGGAAGTCGTTTTGCCGGAGATAATCCAGTCCACGACGATTTCCAGTGCAGGAGTGCCGCCTGCGGTTACTGGTGTCTCTTTTTTACTTATACTGTAAGCTTTAGTTGCGGCAATGATATCTTTTAAGATAGTGACAACATCATCTTTTTTATTTGCTTTTACTATGGAAATATTGCTCCATTTTTCACGGATCATCTTTCTTAAATTGTCCTGGAAACGGTTGTCCCAATCAAGAAATACTACGGTTTTATCTTCAAATTCGATGACGGGGAACTTGGCGCAGTCAATTGTTACCTGTCCCGTTTTGGAAATGGGCAGATAGTAATTGCCCGACGCGGAAAGAGCCCCATTCATTTGAGTTACAATATGCTTGATTACGGCAAGCTTGGTTTCCTGCGTCATGGCTTTTTTCGGGATGACTTTTGCTGATTGCGGTTGAGCTTCGGCCGGAGACGTTGCCTCCTGTTCAATAATTTTTGCACCTTCCGCCGTCCGGACAAATGCAATTTTACCGGGAAGTTTAAGGATTTGTCCGGCGTAAATTTTATTTACATCGGCAATACGGGGATTCAGCGACTTGATGACATTAATTGTTTTTTGAGTGTCGTCACTGGTTTTCAATTCCCGGTGAATAATAGTAGTCAAATTGTCACCTTTTTTAATTTTGTACATTTGGGTACCGGCTGCAGTAGCAACAGCCGGGGAGGAATCAGGTGCGGGTTCTCCGGGTTTTCCCGGTGCGGGATAGCTGGTTTTTCCGGGAAGTACCAGGACCTGTCCTGTATAGAGTCTGTTGAGGTCCGCCACATTGGGATTGAGTTGCTTGATAATGCGGTAATTATCAGGGATGTCGTTTTCGGTGATTCCGGGAAGCCTTCGAATGATGGCCGAGATAACATCTCCTTTTTTAACTTTGTAGAGATGAGTGTTTTGTTTAGAAACGGCCGTCTTTTTAAGGGAAATTTGAGCAGTATCTTCTTTAGCCAATAGCGGTTGGCAAAGAAGTGCCGAAAAAACAATAATAGCTGCTAACTTGAAAATATAATGTATCATAGGAAATTCCCTGCCTGTCAGGAGATGATAATTTTTTCTCTAAATACTTTAATTGGCAATAAAAGTCAAATACTTATATGGGGTAGGAGAGCGGTAACGCCGGAAAATCCTGGAATGCCGGTTTGTACCGGTGCAGACATTTTCAAAAAAGCCGGTATTTGGATACTACCCGGCGTCAGGTTACTTTTTTCATGGCCGCAATGGCGACTTCAATTTGATCGTCGGAAGGTTCCCGAGTGGTAATCTTCTGCAGTAGAAGTCCCGGCCAGCTTAAAAGTCTCACCCACTGCCAGTTGCAGTGCTTACCGGTAAAGCGGATGGCTTCATAGGAGATGCCGGAAACAACCGGTAGAAGGATGATTTTATAAATCACCCGATGCAGAAAATCAGGACGGCCCAAAAGGGAAAAGATAATGATGGAAACTACCATGACGAATAGAATAAAGCTGGTCCCGCAGCGCGGATGTCTTGTGGAATATTTTCTTATGTTTTCCACGGTCAGGTCATCACCGTTTTCCCAGGCAAAGACCGTTTTATGTTCCGCTCCGTGGTACATATAGACGCGTTTCATATCTTCCATGAAGAGTGTGGCGCTTAAAAAGCCGAGAAAGAGTCCCAGCCGGATACAGCCTTCCAGAATATTGAGAAGAATCAGATTATCAACGAATAATTTCATCTTTGTAAAAAAGAAAGCGGGAACGACGACAAAGAAAAATATCGCAACGGTAAAACTGATAATAAAGGAAAGGGTCATTTCCCAGCTTTTGGGTTTTCTTTCTTCTTCCGACAGAGCAACTTCCGCCGAAAACATCAGACACCTGATGCCGATAAACATCATTTCGAAAAGGGTAACTGTTCCACGGATAAACATAAGCCCCAGTACTTTATGTCGTTTAGTTAACGGAATATGTTCCTGTTCCCGGATGACAATTTCCTTGTCCGGTTTTCTTACAGCTGCAGCAATTTTATTGCCGTGACGCATCATCACGCCTTCGATAAGTGCCTGACCGCCGGCAATGTCTTCGGGTTTCGGTTTTTCCGCCATTGATATTCTTACCTGTTATTTAATTTTGTGGCGCTTACTTACAGTATTTGGATGTTACTGTCAAACGGTGAATTTACGGTTGAAGGTTTACCGGGAATGAAATTGGCGTTTTACGAATAAGTAAAAGAGGCGGCAATAATTCCGCCTCTTTCGTCAGCATAAATCAGCAGATGACATATTTCCGCTGCCGATATTTTTCACGTCCGGCATGTTTCCGGTCTGATAAGCAATACCGGTACATGAGAATCGTGCAGCAGCTCAAGCGCCACACTGCCGAACATGAGTTTCTTGAGTCCTGTGTAACCGTGGCTTGCCAGAACAATTAAATCCACTCCTCTTTCCCGGGCGTAGGTACTGATTGCATCGGCGGCCCGCTCGCCCTCGAGGGATACTGCTTTGACTTTAATACCTTCGGAAGCAAGCTGTGATTCCACTCGGTCAAGATACTTCTTCGAATCGTTGCCGGCTCTTTTTTTGAATTCGGCAACGTTGACGTAAGAGCCGGTTTCACCTTCGGCAATCGGCGGGATATAGGGGCAAAAAACATTGAGAACCAGAATTTCTCCGGCGATACCATGTTTGAACATATCCTTGACATGGTCTAGTGCACATTCCGCCAATTCTGAACCGTCAAGTGGAACTAAAACTTTCTTATACATGGTTTACACCTCCTTATATCTGATAAAAAATTATTTTAATTTTATCTCTTCAAACTGCGGTTCTTTTCATTTTATCCAGCATGCTTTCCATAGCGATTTCGCGTTGTTTTAATTCCCGCCGGAACTCCCGGTTATCCGTATTGACGATTTCCACCCGGAGGTTATGGCAGGCTCTTTCCATGATTTCCAAGATCATCTGCAGCTCTTCGTTTGTTAATTCAAGGACGGGCATAATTATCCTCCTTTCTCTAAACTTGAAGTTGTTTTTTTGTTATACCAATCGGATAGACCGGAAAAATTTCAAACTTCAAAACATCGATCCAGGCCGCCCGTGCGGCAATCAGGCCTTTGTCGGTATTCGTTTGAATGACATAGACGGTTCGGCATCCCTGGAGGTCGTAATATTCGCAAATAACTTTTATTTCTTCCGGCCATTGCCACCCGACCTTTCTTGTTCTTACCTCTTTTTCGTCTTCCGGTTTCCACGTACAAATCATCATAAAATACATAACAACACCTCCTCTTCCCCCCGGCTTCGCAGAAGAAGCACGGGGCATTTTGCTTCTTTGATTACTTTTTCCGCGACACTGCCGATAAAATATTTCCTTAAACCGGTTTTCCCGTGGGATGCGATTATAATGAGATCAACATCCCGCTGGACCGCTTCCTCCAAAATCTCTTCATACGGCTTACCTCTGCGCACATTGTAAATAACCTTGATGTTCCCGATTCCTTGATTCTTATCGATTGTTTCCTGAAGCTTTTCATTGGAAAAAACTATGCTTTCACTAAGAAGGCGGTCAGCAATACTTTTATTGATGGAATAATCGGCAACGCATTGCTGGACTACGCTGTTGATTACGTGCAGCAGAAAAATCCGGGCATGGTAGCGGGATGCAATGCTTTGAGCCGTGCGAAAGGCCTGATCGGAATCAGCTGAAAAATCAGTCGGTACGAGAATGTTCTGGGGGTGAAACATGGATCCCTCCTTTATTGGCAACTGTTCTGATAAAAAGATAATCAGGATTTATGTTGAAAACAATACCAGACGATGGCGGAGATAATACGGGGTAAAAACAGGTATTACAAAAATTTCAAAAGATATGACCTCAGGCTGGTTTGCCGGTTTTTGATGCCCAGCTTCCTGCGGATATTTTCCCGGTGATAATCGACGGTTTTCATTGATATTCCCAGAGCATCGGCGATTTCCTTGGTTGTGTTTCCGTTTTTGACAAAATCCGTAACCCGCATTTCCTGCGGAGTGAGATCATAACCGGCCTGGCGCATGCTGTGGATAAAAGGTGAAACAATTTCATTTATCTTTGCTTCAAGCATTTCCAGACAGGTTTTTTGATGACCGGTCAGCGGTTGTTCTTTGAATTTGTCTATATAGGGAATAATGGAAGCTTTGACGTTGGTAAGCACATTTTCTTCATTTTCCCTCCGGTCTTCTTCTCTTTGCCTGAGGAGTACCTTTAATGCAGTGTTCATCTCTTCGAGATTCTTTGATTTAATGGATAATTCTTCTTCCCGTTGCCGCAGGATTTCTTCGCTGTGTTTGCGTTCCGAAATATCCCGCAGAGAACCGACAATCAGCGGAGGGTGTTCTTTATCGGCAGGCAAAATCGCCGCATTAATCGAACAGGTGCGCAAAGTGTTTTCGTGATTCAGGAGCTTAATTTCAAAATCATGAACATAACCGTTTTGTCTGATTGTCTGTAGAAAAATTTCCCTTTCATTTTTATCGGCATAAAAATCATAAATGGATTGTCCAATCAGAGTTTCTCTTTTAAACAAGGAATATTTTTCTATGGACGGGGAAATTTCCATAATGGTACCTTCCATATTTACTTCATAGTAAACATCCTGAATGTTTTCGAAGATCCGGCGATACCTCTCTTCGTCTTTCCGCAGATGAGCTTCAAACTCCTTGCGTTCGGTAATATCGAAGATTGAACCAATCAAGCCGCAGGACATTTCGGAACGATTGTCGAGCGGCTTCTTATGGAAAATATAGGTATGTTTGGTGCCGTCAGCAGAGGCGAGAACTGCTTCATAAGTCTGCGCTTCCCGATTCTTAAGTGCCGTCATATCCTCCCGATCATATATTTCGGCAATATCGGGAGGGAAAATTTCCCCACTGGTCTTGCCGATGATATCGGCCGGATTTGTGCCGGAAAGCTTCCCGAATTTTTGATTGCAGGCGATATAGATACCGCAGATATCCTTATAAAAAACCGGCAGGGGAAGCGATTCGAATAAATTCCGAAGAACCGGAGAATTTACGATTTCTTCTCCGCTTTTTTTAGAGGAACTTGATTTTTCTGCTTTCCGGCTTTTCTTCATCTTGGTAATCTTATTTATGCTGTGCAGGATTGAATATAATAATGCCTGACAATAAATAAATTATCAAATGTTTCTTTTCCGTTTATTTCAGCAAAGAGTGATCGGGAAGAATCTTGCTGCAACTGAACAAGCATATGGTTTGGCCTGTTTTTTTGACACTGCCGGCCGTAGAAGAATTCAAATTGTTTGTTGCAAGATCAGATGTGAATGATATAATGCCTGCGGTCTAAAAAAAGGAGGATAAAAATGGCTGTACAGGATTCCGCGAATGCATTTATCAAAGAATATCAGGAACGGTTTGAAAAAAAAATGCGAGAAAATGAAATTACTCTTCTGGAACACTGGAAGGAACAACTCGATAAGATCGCGGGTGGCCGGCCGGACAGCGTGGCTTCGCTGCAAATACAGATTAAAAAAATATCAGAGATGATGGCAAACCGGATCAAGGTATTAAAGAAGGAATAAAATGGACGGTATTGCTAATTTTTTATTTGAAGTGGGAATGCTCAGCAAAACACCCCGCAGCGGTTATCAATTTCTGGGCAGCGGCAAGGAATCCGTGGCTGAGCACGTTTTACGCACGATATTTGTCGGTTATGCGCTTTGTAAAATGGATTCGGAACTGGATGAGTTTCGCGTTTTGAAAATGTGCGCATTGCATGATCTGCCGGAAGCGCGTACGGGAGATATGAATTACGTCAATAAAAAATATGTCAGTGTCGATGAAGAAAAAGCTGTGCGTGAATTGACCGCAGATATTCCTTTCGGTGAAGATATCAAGGCCTTTATTGATGAATTCAACCGGAAAGAAACAAAAGAAGCGCAGGCGGTGCGCGATGCCGACCAGATTGCTTTGATCCTGCAGTTAAAGGAGTACGGTGATTTGGGAAATAAATATTCGGAAGAATGGATCAGCTATGCGCTGCAGCGGCTAAGTACACAATGCGGTAAGGAGCTCGCCCGCAAAATCGTTCAGACAGACTCGTCGAACTGGTGGTTTAAAGAAAAAAATGATTGGTGGATAAACGGCAACAGTAAATAGTCTGATAAAAAATCAGGGGGCGGTATTTGATGGGATATTGGAAAAAAATTCTGTTGTTTTCAGCGGCGGTACTGTTTTTTTCAGCTAATCTGATTTCCTGCGGAACCGATAGCGGGTCGGTTGTTATAAATCAGCCCGATCAGTACAGACACATATATGAAGCCAATGAAAAAATTATTTTGACCGCGGCGGCCCGTATTTTTCGGGACAAAGCCATGGGGCGGAATGTGAAAATTGATCTGGAAAGAAAACAGGTGGAAACCGATTATGCCGTTGAAGGCGAATGGCGTACCAAAAGTATTCTGAAGGTTAAAAAAATTAACTGGAAGGAGCGGGAAGTTGTCCTTTCGGTGATTACGGAAAAAAGGACGGAGAACGGTTGGGAGATGAGGCGTTTATTGGAAAAAGAGCAATATGTCAGCTTATTCGATAAAATCGACCTGGCAATTTATGAAGAAATGTCTAAAGTGCAGTAAATAAGCAAGCTGATGAAAGGAGAAATCCCTCATGGATACAAAGAAAAAAGTTTCGGCAATGGTTGAGGAATTCAAGAATTTTGCATTAAAGGGGAATGTGGTTGATCTGGCTATCGGTGTTATTATCGGTGCAGCTTTCGGCAAAATAATTGATTCACTGGTAAAACACATAATCATGCCGTTCATCAGCGTAATATTGCCGGGTGAGCAGAGCTACCTTGCCTGGAAGCTGACCTTCAACGGTAAAGACATTCCCTATGGTTTGTTTATCGGGGAGGTGGTTAATTTCTTCATTATCGCGCTCGCTCTTTATCTTTTCATCGTTAAATTTCTGGGCTGGGTGATGAGAGTAAAAAAGGAAGAAGTTGCGGCAGCACCACCGGCGCCCACAAAAGATCAGGAATTGCTGACGGAAATCCGCGATTTGCTCAAGAAAAAATAAGGGATTGTGCGGGTGCTGATTCCGCGGAGTGCGGGTTTATTGTCCCAGAAAACGGCGCGGATTGTCCACGGTCATTTTTGTAATCTGCTCCGGTGTAATTCCTCTGGACAGAAGTAAAGGAAAAACCTTGGTGGTGAGGTAGCAGAAATCGACGGGTAATTTGTTGATGTCGTTATTTCTCGCCTTCCTCCATTCATACTCTCCCCAATCGTAAAAACAAGGCCGGTCCTGAGAGACAAAAATCTTTTCCAGCCATCCCCGGTTGCACAATT
>MVRV01000110.1 GCA_002068015.1 Smithella sp. PtaU1.Bin162 | reverse complement strand
CTGATCAGTGGCCAGGTATTCTTCCAGCGCGCGATCTTTCAGGCTGCGGATGCGCCCGAAAAAATCAATTTCCCAGGAAGTGATGCCGAGATTCACACCGTATTGCTCGGCGGTATATGCGCTTCCCGTTGCGGAAAGATCAGCCGGGATGCGGCCTTTACTCATGCTGCCCACCGCGTTGACCGAAGGCAATATTTCCGCCCGCTGGATATTGTAAAGTGCCCGCACCCGTTCCACATTTAAAGCTGCCACCCGCAGATCACGGTTGTTGCTGAAAGCGATGTCAATGATGTTTCGCAGCCGCTCATCGGTGATAAAATCACGCCAGGGCAATTCCGCCGCCGGTGCCGCTGCCGCAGAATTCATTCCGCTGTAGGCCGGGCCGGTCGGCCATTGATCCGGTACCGGCGCCGCCGGGCGCGTATACTCCGGAACCATTGTACAGGCGTTTAGAAGAACCATAATGCTCAATATAATCAGTGAGTTTCTCTTCATAAAATCAATCCTCCGACGGCTTTGCATCGGTTGTTTTTATTATTTTTTGCTTCCTGCGTTTGCCGAATAACTTTTCAATCAGCACATAGAATAAAGGCGCAAAAATAAGCACCAGAATGGTTGCTGTTATCATTCCTCCCAGCACGCCGGTGCCGATGGCATTTTGAGCGCCTGCACCGGCTCCCATCGTTACAGCCAGCGGCAGAACACCGAAACCGAAAGCGAGCGAAGTCATAATAATCGGCCGGAACCGCAGTTTTGCTCCTTCAATGGTGGCATCAATCAAACTCATACCTCTTTCCAGGCCACCCTTGGCAAATTGAACGATCAGAATGGCGTTTTTGGTAGTGAGTCCCAGCGTGGTCAAAAGGCCTATTTGAAAATAGACGTCGTTGGCCAGTCCCCGCAAACTCGAGGCGATAACGCCGCCTACCACTCCCAGGGGAAGGGCCAGCAGAATCGAGATGGGAATGGGCCAGCTTTCATAGAGTGCCGCGAGACACAGGAAAATCACAAAAATGGAAAAGGCGTATAAAAGAGGTGCCTGGGAACTGGACATCCTTTCCTGATAAGAAAGACCGGCCCAGTCCGAGCCGAATCCTTTGGGCAGTTTTGTCATTGCTTCTTCCATAGCCTGCATGGCTTCTCCCGAGCTTCTGCCCGGTGCCGCCTCTCCCCACATATTCATGGAAGGAAACCCGTTGAAGCGTTCCAGTCTGGGTGATCCGAATACCCACCGGCCGGAGGCAAAAGCCGAGAAGGGAACCATTCGGCCGGACGTATTTCGTACGTATAATTTATTCAGATCATGGGGCAACATGCGGTAGGCTGCATCAGCCTGGACAAAGACGCGTTTGACTTGCCCTCCCTGGATAAAGTCATTGACATAGGCGCTCCCGAAAGACGCCGAGATGGTTTTGTGGATGGAAGAGATGGGTACTCCCAGAGCTCCGGCCTTCTTCCAATCTACATCGATGCGGTATTCCGGTACGTCTTCCATGCCGTTTGGTCTTACGGAGGCCAGTCGGTGATCCCGGGCTGTAATCCCCAAAAGCTGATTACGGGCATTCATCAGAGCGGCATGACCCAATCCTCCCCGGTCCAGAAGCTGAAAATCGAACCCCTTGGCCGTGCCCAATTCAACAACGGCGGGTGGTGGAAAGACAAAAATCATGGCGTTACGAATGCGGGAAAGAGCGCCCATGGATCTTCCCGCTATGGCTTTGGCCTTCAGATCTTGTCGGTCGCGTAAATGCCAATCCTTCAACCTTATGAAAACGATACCATTATTTTGCGATCTTCCGGAATACCCGATTCCGGATACGGTCGTGCACGATTCTACGGCTGCTGCTTCATTTTCCTCGAAATAGCGCTGCACCTGCTCGGTGACACCCTGTGTCTGTTCGAGTGTGGAGCCTGCCGGCAGTATTATTTGTGCAAGGAGAACTCCCTGGTCTTCATCAGGCAGATAGGAGGTAGGCATGCGCAGATAAAGAAACCCCATGAGTGCCGCAATAAGCAGGAAAATAATCAGGTAACGCGGTGTCCGGGTAAGAGAATGACCAACCAGTTTTACATAGCGGTCACGCAGCCGGAAGAACATGCGGTCGAACCAGCGGAAAAACGGGCGCAGAAAAAAGACGGCGTTTTCTGCTGACTCATGTCCGGCTGTAACCGGTGGAAGAAGCGAAGCGCACAAAACCGGCGTAAGGATCAAAGCGACGACAACGGACAGCAACATGGCCACAATGATGGTTACGGAAAACTGCCGGTAGATAACACCTGTGGAGCCCGGGAAAAACGCCATGGGACCGAAGACCGCCGCAAGTACCAGACCGATGCCGACCAGAGCGCTCGTGATCTGTTCCATGGATTTGGCGGTTGCTTCCCGCGGGGAGAGCCCCTCCTCGGCCATGATCCGTTCCACATTTTCCACAACGACGATGGCATCATCCACTAAAAGTCCGATGGCCAGCACCATGGCGAACATGGTCAGCATATTGATGGAGTATCCGAAAAAACTCAGCATGGCAAATGTTCCCAAAAGGACGACCGGCACGGCAATAGTGGGTATCAAAGTGGCTCTCATGTTACCCAGAAAAAGCCACATGATCAGAAAAACAAGCACGACCGCTTCGATAAGAGTTTTTACCACTTCTCCAATGGCCACCCTGATAAAAGGTGTGGTATCGTAAGGATAGACCACCTTCATTCCTTTGGGAAAAAAGCGGCTCATTTCCGTCATTTTGGCTCTTACGGCATCGGCTGTATCCAGGGCGTTTGCGCCCGCGGCCTGGCGGATGGCCAGAGCGGAAGACGGTTTGCCGTTGTAAAATGCCTCGATGTCATAGGCTTCAGTTCCCAGTTCAGTTCGTCCTATGTCCCGTATCCGGATAGTCGAACCATCCCGGTTGATGCGAATGGGAATAGCGGCAAATTCCTCGGGAGTTTTCAGCATATTCTGGACGATGATCGAAGCATTCAGACGCTGTCCCTTGACGGCGGGTGCTCCGCCGAACTGGCCGGCGGATACTTCAACATTGTAAGTTTTGAGCGCGGCGATTATCTCTTCCACTGTTATTTGATAATCCGTAAGCTTGTCGGGGTTGAACCAGACCCGCATGGCATAACCGGCGCCGAAAACTTCCACTTCGCCCACACCCGGCACCCGGGCCAGAATTTTTTCCAGGCTGGCTTTTGTGTAATCCCGCAGGTCGTTGCCGTCCATGGAGCCGTCTTCGGAGATAAGTCCTACAAGCATCAGGTAGTTCCGGGTGGATTTACTGACCTCTACCCCTTGGTTTTTGACTACTTCCGGCAGACTTGTAATGGCGAGTTGTATTTTGTTTTGCACCTGAGACCAGGCGAGATCAGGATCGGTTCCCGGTGCAAAGGTCAGTTCGATGCGTGATGAACCGGCGGAGTCACTGGTGGCGGACATATAAAGCATTTTATCAAGGCCGGTCATTTTTTGTTCGATGATCTGTGTTACACTGTTTTCCACGGTCTCCGCCGAAGCTCCCGGATAGTAGGCCTCAATCGAGATGGAAGGCGGAGCGATAGGCGGGTACTGAGAAATGGGCAGGTTGTAGATCGCGAGACATCCCACTGCCATGATGACAATGGCTATGACCCAGGCAAAAACAGGACGATTCAGGAAAAATTTCGACAGCATCAGTGATCGCCTCCGTCAGTTTGATTTTGCAGCCGGCGGGGCTGTATTTTTACTTTTCCCGTCATTTTTTTCATTGCCGCCGGTAAAAGGAATTGCCTTCACAAGCATGCCGGGTCTCACTTTCAGTATCCCCTCCACAATCACCCGATCACCGGGAGCGAGGCCGGACGAAACAAGCCAGGTATCGCCGATGGCGCGATCAACCGAGAGTACCCGTTGTTCCACTTTGCCCTGGGCATCGACCAGCAAAACGTTGGGATTACCTTTGGTATCACGGGAAACAGCCTGTTGAGGAACCAAAAGAGCTTTGGAGTTAACGCCTTCCTCCACTACCGCCCGAACAAACATGCCTGGCAGAAGAACTCCCTGCGGGTTGGGAAAAACAAGCCGTAAGATGACCGAACCGGTTGTCGGATCGACGGTGACGTCACGGAATTTAAATGTTCCCTCCCGGTTATAGGTAGTATTATCTTCCAGAATAAGACGCACCTTGTCCTCTACGGAACCGTTGCGCTCAAGCCTTCCTTCGGTAAAACGGCGCCGCAGCTGCATAAGCTCCGCTGTAGATTGGGTTACATCCACATACATGGGATCCATCTGTTGAATGGTGGCCAGAGCCGTGGGTTGGTGAGCTGTGACCAGGGCGCCTTCGGTTATATTGGATCTGCCGATACGTCCGGAGATGGGTGCTTTTATTGTTGTATATTGCAGGTTAATGCGGGCGGTCTCGAGTGTGGCCTTACCGTATTGAATATCTGCCTGAACCTGCTTCAATGCCGCTGCCGCGTCATCATAGTCCTGTTGACTTACCGCCTTATCTGCCAGTAATTCCCGTAAACGATCGGCTTTCAGTTGAAGAGTGGAGAGCTGGGCTTCGGAACGGGCCAGCGCCGCACGGGCATTATCATAAGAGGCCTGATAAATAGCCGGATCAATCTGAAAAAGAGCTTGGCCGGCTTCAACATCGGATCCTTCCGTAAACAGACGTTTCTGAATGATGCCGCCCACCTGAGGCCGCACTTCGGCGACTAAATTTGCGGATGTACGGCCGGACAATTCATTTGTCATAATCACTTTCTTCGGCTGCAGAGTTACAAAAGCAACTTCGGGAGCCGGCATGGGCATTCCCTTTTTTTGTTCACTGCATCCGCTCAGGATCAATCCTGCTGCCAAAACCACCAAAGCGGCCAGCTTTATTATGTTTTTTTTAATCCCCATTTGACACCTCTTTAAATCGAGTTTGATTATCTTTTAATCCCGTCCCAACAGGCTTCCGTAAATTTGTCGATCAGGGTATTATTTAATTTTGTAAATCCCAGAATGTGATCCCGCATCAGAAAAACGATGGGAGCGATGCTCAGGGAAAAGAGTATTTCCACAGGCAGATCCTTTAAAATTTTACTGCCGATACCGGTTTTAAAAATATCCATAAATACATTGTCTTTATGCATTTTCCCGGAAAGCTTGTCCCGGCGCAAAGAAATACCGAAGGGCGAATTCAGAAACTGCTCCATATAACCGAAGTAAAGCGGGTGATTGATAAAATATTCAATCAACGCCTTTGTTATCTGCAGAAAGTTATTCCGGATCGATTCATCGGCCGAATAGACTTTTCGCAGGGTAGAGAAGATATTATTTTCCATATCGGCGAAAATTTCTTTAATGAGAATATCTTTGCTGGCAAAGTAGATATAAATTGTTCCTACGGCGACATTGGCCTTCTCGGCAATCATGGACATGGGTACCCGATCAAAACCCCGTTCCGTTAATAGTTGCAGGGCTACCTGCATAATTTCGGTTCGTTTATCCGGATTTTTCACCATAGTATCTCCGCAGTTAATGAATGAACATTCATTCATTGACTAGCATGCCTGTAAAATAGCTGTCAAGAAAATTCTCTATTTTGCCTAAAAATGTTCAATTCCGGTTTGTGCAAAACTATTCACCGCTGTTGCCGCATTAAAAGCATAAGCTTGACAGGAACCCCCTTATCGTGTTTTATTTTTCATAATGAAAAAGTAATAAGATTAATACGAAATAGAAACGGTTTTTCTGTTGCAATTTTCCATGTTCTGACCGGGTTAATCAGAATATTTTCCGATAATTTCAAGGAGTAAACCATGAAAAAGATCGTTCTGTCTGTCGTCTTATCATTGTTTGTCATTGTTTCCTGTGCACCCACAAACAGTTCCCGCTACCGTGAAGGTTCCAATGTAGGGCAGGAAACTAATTTAACGGTGCAGGACGAGCGGCGCTTGACTCAGGAAGCCCTGCCGAAAATGCTGAAAGATTATCCGGCGGCCAAAAACCCGGAACTGCAAAAATACATTGCCGAACTGGGGATGAAAATTGTCCGGGCCAACAAACTGGAAGGCAATCCTTATTCCTACAATTTCACGGTAGTTGATGTGGCTCAGGTCAATGCCTTTGCCATGCCTGCAGGCACCGTATTTGTAACGGCACCGCTTATTGCCATGGCCGGAAGTGAAGCGGAACTGGCCGGCGTCGTCTCCCATGAAATCGGTCATGTCGTCGCCCGGCATACGGCTGAACGCATGTATGCAATGGAAAAAGCCCAGGATAAAACCTGGCTGTATGCGGGAGGCGGAGCGGTTCTGGGGGCGGTTGTCGGATACGGTCTGGGCAGAGCCGTTTGTGCCGAAGGGAATAAAGAATGCCAGGCCAAGGCTGCATTGCTGGGAGGAGCAGTGGGTGCAGGCGGAGGGTTGCTGTTACAGAAATATAAATTCCTTGTTAATTCCCGGGAAGATGAAATGGAGGCTGATCGGATCGGGTTCAAGTATGCCGTAGCTGCCGGATACGATAAGGATCAGGTGGGAAAATTCTATGAAAAGTTGCTGGAAATTGAGAAAAACGCCGACAAAAGCGGCAACAGCGTTATGAAAAGTCTTTCCGATGCGATGAGTACGCATCCTCCCAGTGAAGAACGGGTTCGGCAAATGAAGGAGCTGGCAGCAAAGAATCCCGAAAGAAAAGCAATCGTGACTACTCCGGAATTCGTGAAAGCCAGACAGATCGCCTTCGGACTGCGCAAAAAGTAGGAAGTTGACTACCACCTGTTGCCCAAATCTCTTTTGCGCTTACCGGAAACGTTTTTGATGAATTCTAAGGCTTGTTTCAGGCGCCTTCAAAACTCGCCTTCGGCTCAAACAATTGAAGTCGCTGATCTTTTGCTTCGCCAAGATTCAGTGCAAAAACATTTCCAAAGCCGCTGTAAAAGAGGTAACTTTTCGGGCAACAGGCTGTTGAATTATGACCGTTTTATTAACTATTTTTGTTTCATCTTTTTTGATTGCACTCTCCGGAGCGCTGATGCCGGGACCTTTGCTCACCGCTACTATCAGTGAGAGTTCGCGCCGCGGTTTCATCACGGGGCCGCTCATGATCGCGGGGCACGCCATTTTGGAACTGGGGTTGGTCATAGCTCTGTTGCTGGGTTTGGCGCCCTTCTTGCAGAAGCCGGTGGTATTTGCGGCAACCGCCGTTATTGGTTCTGCAATCCTTCTTTGGATGTCTTTCGGAATGTTTCGTTCACTGCCCTCGCTGCATCTTTCCTTCACGGCGGAAGAGAAGCGGGGAACTCATCCGCTGGCGAGCGGTATATTGCTTAGTGCGGCTAATCCTTACTGGATAATCTGGTGGGCGACGATCGGGCTTGGTTATATTATTTATTCCTCGCAATTTGGTTTCTGGGGGATTGTTTTTTTCTTTGCGGGGCATATCCTTGCGGATCTTGTCTGGTATTCATTTATTTCCGCTGCCGTTGCCGGAGGCCGGCGTTTTTTGACCGACCGCATTTACCGCGGTTTAATTGCCGTCTGCGCCGCTTTTTTGGTTGTCTTTGCGGGTTACTTCGCCTCGACCGGCCTCGAAAAACTGAAAATAATTATCGGATGAACAACAGGCAGCTGAGGGGAATGCCACAGCTGCAAAATAAAATACATTTCTTTTCTTAATCTTTAAAAACACCGAAAAATTTATCAAGGACGGATTTTTCCATATGAGTAATCTGTTCCAGTTCTCCTTGATCCATCCATATGCCGTGACATTCCGAGCATTTGTCGATTTTAGTGTTTTTGTAATTAATTTCGATTAATTCCATGCCGCATTTGGGGCAGCGCATGTAATGAAGCTTCTGCCGGCGATCTTTTTCCGCTTGCTGCATTAATTTATGATTTTTTTCTTCCTGTTTTCGTTTTCGTTCATATTCCTGACGGGCAAAATATTCTTCTTCCTGTTCGGTTGGTTTGACGGGCATAATTAACTCCTTGTTTCAGCTTAATCATTTTAAAAAGAATGTCAAAGACGATTACTCTCTGACGGTCGAATTATAAAGAAGGTGGATGTGTCTGTCAATGAAAGATTGACGGATAAATTGGCCGGTATATTCCAATCATTATTTGAGGAAGTATTATCATTATTGAAGACCGGAGGCTGAACCCAGAAGCTTTAATCCGACAATGCCGGCTATGATTAATCCGATGCAGGCGATGCGTCGAATATCGGCTGATTCATTGAATAAAATTATTCCCAGAATCGCCACACCGGCCGCACCGATGCCGGTCCAGACTGCGTAAGCGTTTCCGATGGGGATTGTTCTTATTGCCTGGGAAAGAAAAAAGAAGCTCGCGAACATTGCCGCCAGAGTGATAACTGAAGGCCAGAGTCTCGAAAAACCGGATGAGTATTTCAGGCCGACCGCCCAGACGATTTCCAGAATTCCCGCAATAAACAAAAAAATCCAATTCATATAAGTTCTCCGTTTTCCTGTCCTGATCTGTCCGGCGATTTCTTTTAAAATCAGCCGTAAAAGAATGTTCTCATATTTACTTCAAAAGCCGGTCGCAATATTTTGCCATTTCCGCCTCAAATTTTTCAAAGCGGGCATCAAGATTCCTTGTCAACAACTCTTTTTCGCTTGCGGAAAGGAAAGAATAGGTAATGCTGTTATATACATATCTCTTCACTGTTTTATAGCCGGGTTTATATCTTTGGGCTAATAAAACATATTCATTGCTGAGATTGTTGCGGGAAACACCGGAGTCGTCCGTACTGATGACGAGCGGTACATCATATGCTGAGTATATCAGATAAGGGTGTTCGTTGTCTTTAATTCCCAGGATAAATTCGTTGCTGGTGAAGTTTATTTCGATTGCCGCTTTTTCCTTGATTTGTTGCAAAAGTTCGAGGGAATCGACTTCATAAGGCAAATCCACTCCGTGGCCGATCCTCCGGGCTCCGGCGATATTTAAAGCCTCCGTGATGTGAAACTGCAAATCTTTCGGCGGGACCATGCCCAGTGCAAGCTCGCCTGCATGCAGGGCTACATTAACGTCCGGAAATATTTTCTTCAGATAAGCGATCATCTGCATATGCAAGTGATATTCGGCAAGCGCCGTCAGACCGTGTTCATAACCGATCAGGTTGACCCCCACGAGCAGAGGAGATTTTTCATCGGCCAGAAAAGCAGCATAGAGAGCGGAAAAAACAGCGCTCGGTGTTCCGTTTCTGTGCGCATATGTCTGATAGCGCATCATGAACCTTTCGTCATCTATGTTTTTGTGTGCTTCATTTATTTTCCCGGTGAAGCCTTCTGTCTTTTGGTAAAACTCACCGTCCTGTTTGATTTTTGCCGATAACTCATCGAAAAGGCGGCAAAAGGATTCTTCTCCGACGGCTTTTCTGATTCCGGCATCAAAGGAATCATCCTGGAGAGTATAACCTACGGCGCTGAGCATTGTTTCAATGTAGCTCACATTCTCGGCGACAGCCTGATTTCTGATGATCTTCAGGCCTTCCTTGTAATTATATTTGGAAATTGGTCCGAAGTACATAAATGTGCTGAAGAAGTTGATGTCCGGCGGTTGTTGTTCATGACAGTAATTTTTATAATCTCTGGTCGACCACAGCGAAAGCAGCTTTGAATAAAGCAGCGGGTTGTTACGCAGTTGCTTTACGGTAATACAGGATGTCTTGTCCGCAGCAGCGCCGGGTTTGACTATTTGCAGAGTATTCTTGTCAATAAGGTAACCGGCGTCCTCGACCCAGGTGAGGTAATCTTCCGCGTAAATGCTGCCCGAGTAATGGTGATGGATATCCCCGCCCTTGGGCATTCGGGAAAAGAAAAGATTGAGTTGGGCGACGTTGGGAGAGTTCCCCTCAATAAATTTATTGTAAAGTATTTCGGTTTTGCGGGTATTTTCCAAACCGGCATCTGATTTCCACCCGAGATGTGAACAGCCGGTAATAGTCAATATTACGGTAATGAATATAATCAATCTGAGTTTCATGTTTTATCTCATCTTTTGCGGTCGCCTGCTCTCAGGAGGGCAGTGCAGCAGCTGCCTGATTATGGTTTGCCCGTTCCTTTGATTTGTCGCAGGAACATAATCGGGATCAACCCCACAATGGCAAAGACGGTCAAAGCCATGAATGCCACCCGATATTCTCCGGAAATATCGAAAACATATCCCGTGACTATTGGTCCGAGAGTAGCTCCGATTGTACCGATAAAAAGTACTGCGCCGAAAAGTTGCCCGTGAGATCCCATCCCGAAGAATTCGGCTATTGTCGGAGACATAACGGTAAAAAGACCGCCATGAGCAAACCCGTAAACAACGGCAAACAGAAAAAACGTCCAGAGACTGCCGGCAAACTGCAGCAGAATTAAGCCGCCGATCATGATGATGAAACATGTTATCAGTGAACGTTTGCCGCCGATTTTATCGTTTATCGTGCCCATCACGAATCTTCCCACCATGCTGACGGCACCGATGGTGGAAAGCACGGAGGCGGCTATCGCCGGTTTAATGCCCCGATCCAGGGCATGAGGCACGATATGCACAATAACCGTAAATATGCAGAAGAAAACGGCAAACTCAGAAAGGCAAATTCCCCAGAATTGTACGGTTCTAATTGCTTCACGCAGAGAAAGTCCGTGATCTTCTCCGGATGATGCCTTGTCTTTAATCACCTCTTTATTCCCGTCCGGCAGCAGGCCGATTTTTCGGGGATCGCGTTTCATCAACTGCGCAACCGCGACCAGGGCCACCAAAACAACGCCGCCGATAATGAGGTAGGCATTGCGCCAGCCGCAGGAGGAAATAAGCATTGTCGCGACCAGGGGAACCAGAAACTGTCCTGCGCCTGTGCCTATTTTTGCGATTCCGGACATCATGCCGCGGTATTTGACAAACCAGCGGGCAATGGTGGAGAGGGTAATGACGTCATGGGTACTGAAACCGATGCCCGCGAACAGGCCGTAAAGAAGGTAGAGCTGCCAGGGTGCGTTCATCTGAGACATAATCAAGTATCCCAGGCCCTGGGAAATACCCGATACCGTCAATATAATTCTGGGGCCGATTCGGTCGTTTAAAGTACCGGCAATAATTGCCCCGGCACCCATGATAAAAAAGGCAAGAGATGACGCGCCCGAGATCAAAGCCCGGGACCAGCCGAATTCCTGTTGTAGTTCCTTGAAAAAAACGCCGTAGGTAAACATCGCGCCGATAGATACCGCCTGAATGAAAAACCCGGCGGCGACAATATTGTAGCCGTAGAAATATTTTGTTTTCAATAACCCTCCCGAAGTTGTCCGTTTGATGAACTACAAAAAACTACCAAATTAGTGAGCTGGTACAACCGTTCCTGTTTATTCCCTTATATGTCGATTATTTTCAAACCTAAATATTTGACCATAGGATCAAAATCACGGTCGCAATGTAAGAGGGTCAGCTGGTTGCGTATGCAGAAAGTTCCGATAATAACGTCGATAGTTTTCCTTGCGGTAACACCTTTTCTCCTCAGAAGCCTGAAATTCACGGCACTCTCCAGTGCTAATGCCTGTTCGCCCATCGATATGAATGGAATTCGCAAAAGAAGATTCTTGGCTATCTTAAAATCCTTGTCTTTCTGGAATCCCTGGAGAACTTCCGTCAGGATAAGATCACCGATTACGATTGGTGTATTTCCCAGTGAAAAATCGAGCCAGTCCGTTTGAGCTGTTTGCTTACCGTTGAAGTAGTCGGTCCAAACGGATGAATCAACGAGAATCATTTATCCGTCCTCATTTCATTGAGATTGCCGGACCATTTCAGCTTTCCTCGAAACCGCTTGATTTCCTTATGGCTGTTCATTTGGACCAACAATTTCAATCCCTCTTCTATGGCATCCTTTTTCGTTTTGAAACCGGATACCTTCAGGGCTAATGCCATCAGATTATCATTTATGACTACGTTTGTTCTCATTTCTTGTCTCCTATGTGTATGCGGGGGTTAGACAAATTCATTTGAGAACTTCACCAATTCTTTAAAGTCACTTTCTTTCATAATGCGTATTTGAGCGCCTTTCGCAATAAGTGTTTCGGCTTTTCTGTGTTTCATGCTCTTCTCGTGACCGGCAAGTTTCTTTATATCCTGATCTCCTACCACCAGCATCGTTGTCTTTATCGTAACTCCCGACTCCACTTGACAACCAATAGTGGCTGCCAAATCCGCTGCTTCTCGCCGTGGTATTTCAAGAGCCCCAGTGAAAACGAGAACCTCACCGAAAAGAGCACCTTCAGAATTTCCATCACGCTTTATCGCAGAGCCTGAATTGATTGTTGTGGGGTCGATAGGTTGACGTATCCGCTTGATCCAGTTATTTATATCAAGACCAGTTTTTTTAGATGCTGCAAGAACAATGTTGGCAGCTGCTTTTGCATCTTCTAAAGCATCATGGTGATTGAATTCGTACCCAAGCATTTTACAAACGTTATATAGTCCATATCCTTTTCTTGCGCATTCTGTCCAAGCTCTTCGGGTCACCATTGCCGAATCGAGCCATGTGCATTCTGGGACAATGACATCATAGCGCCGATGTGCCTGACTTATTGCCACCCTATCGAAGTGTGTGTGGCATATAACTACTGCACCTGTAAGATACAAGTGAAGCTTATTACACAGTTCTGGGAATGTTGGGGCACCTTTGACAGTAGTTTCTTCGATCCCATGAATAGATACATTCATATCATCGAAGTAATCCTCTGGATCAACGAAGGATTTCCATTCGTCTGATAATAGTCCATTTTCGAACTTTGCCAAGCCAATCTGGCAGATTGACGCCATGTCAGCATTTGCAGTTTCAACATCAATTGCCACGAAGTTCAATGTATTTTCCATCTTTGATTATGTTTAAAAGTTACTATATTTATTAGAATCACTTGTATAGATAACCTTCATTCCGGTTTTGGAACAAATAATCTCCGGTTCTTTCGATAAATCTATATCCAAATCTTCTCCCCTTAGACCCTGCCATTGTGCGAGATAATTAAAAGACCCGTACTTTTCACCAATCTTTGTTTTTTTCTCAACACCGCCTTTCCACACTAACACAGGGAGTTCCCCATCTTCTGCACATCGTGCAAGTTCCGGATCTCTCTGCCGTACTTCCCGTCCAATTTCCCAGCAAAGAATCAATCCTTTATCATCACTTTGCCAAAGTTCCTGCCAAGAAAGCCCCTCTCTTTTTGGCTGTCCGGATGATCTATAGATGCGATTGCTCATTAAACTTTTCGATCCTCATCTTTCTGCTTAACGATTAATATACCGGATTGGTTTCCTCCCCCTGAATTGAAGCGTAAATTACAATATTTTAAATAAAGAATCAAATAATTATCAGGGAATTAAAGAGCTTATTATTTTACAAAAACAACTTGAATAAATTGCCGGAGGGCTATAAATCTGCACTCATATGGATTGGAACGAAGAATTACTGAGAAGCAATCTTGCCGGAAAAGCAATCGGTCATAAGGTTTATTATTATC
>MVRV01000109.1 GCA_002068015.1 Smithella sp. PtaU1.Bin162 | reverse complement strand
ATGACGCGGATACAAGGAAGGCTGTCGAGCAACTTGAAGGCTTCCTGAAAAGTAGTGACCAAAGTAATGACCAAGCCCCTGAAAAGGAAAAGGGGGCTAACCCAACTTCCGAGCTAACCCCCCGTTTTTCTTATGGTGCCGAAGCCGGGATTTGAACCCGGACAGGCGTACGCCCACTAGACCCTGAACCTAGCGCGTCTACCAATTCCGCCACTTCGGCATGCAGGGGATGCACTATAACGATCGAGGCCTTCTTGTCAAGATAAAATGATCTTGAATTTAATTACCAAAATGCTATGGTAGCGCGCAAATTAAACATTATTTATGCTGAATAATTATGATAGTATTTAAAAACATTAATAATATTAAGGAAAATTTCCGCGGTTCCTTTGTGACGATCGGCAATTTCGACGGCGTGCATTTAAGTCATCAATTCATTTGCCGCAAACTGGCTTTGGAAGCTAAGGCCGCCGGGACAAAATCACTGGTTATTACCTTTGATCCCCATCCCAAAATGATTTTGCATCCCAACATCCGCCCTTTTTATCTGATCACCACTTTGGACGAAAAGCTGAAACTGCTGGAAGGATGCGGAGTCGACGGTACGCTGGTCATTCCCTTTTCAACCGAATATTCGAAAGTTACCGCCGAGCAATTCGTTTATGAATTCCTGGGCAAAAAACTGGCGGTGAAAAAAATCATCGTTGGTCATGACTACACGTTCGGCCAGGCGCGGCAGGGAAACGGCGATTACTTAATCTCTGCAGGCGCGAAACTTGGCTTTAATGTGGAAGTTGTCGACGCTTTCAAAATAAGAGATGATATCGTCAGCAGTACGTTAATCAGAAATTTGATCCTCGCTGCTCAAGTTAATTCCGTCTTCAGCTTTATGGGAAGGTGGTATAATGTTGCCGGCGTCGTGGTTTCCGGCCGCGGCCGTGGCGTTTCGCTTGGTTTTCCCACGGCGAATCTGGTACCGGAAAAAGAATTGCTGCCGCCGCCTGGCATTTACGCCGCTTTTGCCTGGCTCGAGGGAAAATGTTATCTGGCGGCTTTAAATCTTGGAGAAAAACCGACATTCGCCGATTATACTTATACTTTTGAAGCTCATTTACTGGATTTTACGGGCGATGTCCGGAGCAAAAAAATAAATATTCTTTTCGTGGAGAAGTTGCGGGATATTGTCAAATTCGATAGTCCCGAACAGTTGAAGCGCCAGATAGCGGCCGATGTGGAAAGAATAAGAACTATTTTACAAAACAATATGGAAAAGAAAGAACTAGGAAATTTTTCAGGAGGTATTTGATCAATGTTAAGAATTGCCATAATCGGCGCAACAGGAATTGTAGGTCAGCAGGCGATTGTCAGTTTAATCGGTCATCCCTGGTTTAAAATTACGAAGCTGGCGGCATCGGAGAGGTCCGCCGGGAAGAAATATCGCGAAGCCCTGAAAGATGCCAACGGTTCGTCACGCTGGTGGTGTACCGAAGAAATGCCTGAAGAAATCGCGAATATGCCGGTGGAAGAAGCATCCACTTTCGATCCGACTTCCGTGGATATTATTTTCTCCACTATGGATGCCGGACCGGCCAAGGAACTGGAACCGAAATATGCCAAAACTACACCGGTTATCAGTACGGCCTCGGCATTTCGCTATGAAGAGGACACACCGATTCTGATCGGCGGCGTAAATATGGATCATGCCGCACTGCTCGCCGTCCAGCAAAAGAATCGCGGTTGGAAAGGGTTTATATCCCCCAAATCCAATTGCACAATTGCCGGGCTGGTTGTTTCTTTAAAACCTGTACTGGATGCCTTTGGCGTGAAGCAGGTGGTCATGACATCGCTTCAGGCGATGTCCGGAGCCGGAAGAACACCGGGACTTTCCGCCATGGATATGACGGAAAACGTTGTTCCCTATATATCCGGAGAAGAACCCAAAGTGGAGACCGAACCGCAGAAGATTCTCGGAAAATTTACCGGAAAAACCATTTCGCATGCCTCATTCGGCATTACGGCGACCTGCACCCGCGTACCGGTAATCGACGGGCACCTGGTTTGCGCTTTTGTGCAGACGGAAAAACCCTGCACGCCGGAAGAAGTCAAGAGAGTAATGGTTAATTACGGACGGGAATTCTCCGAATTGCACCTGCCCAGTTCGCCCGCGCATTTAATTGATGTCACCGATGATCCTTTCCGTCCGCAGCCGCGGATGGACCGGGATAAAGGAGGCGGCATGACCGTAACCGTCGGACGTATCAGAAAAGATCCGCTTTTCGAAAACGGGATCAAATACGTCTGCCTTGCCCACAACACCAAACTGGGCGCAGCCAAAGGCGCGCTGCAGACGGCGGAATACCTGGTGAAGAATTATTTAAAACTCGTATAACCTTTAGTCAAAGCCGCGGTTATCTGAATAACCGCGGCTTTTTATGTCCGGATAACGAACGTAAAGACGTTGCAGGCAACGTCTCTACGGACAAAAACCGTGGGTCCAAAACCGGCAATATCTCCTGAATGATGAGAGTTCCCATCAAAACAAAATAAAATTTTTCCAAGAATGCTGGAACAATCATTGTCTGTTTTCCCCGGAAATTTTTAGGGTAAAAAAGGGGATTTTTTTCATTAATGCCGGCTTTATTGATCATTATCTCCCCGGCTAAGCACCACCCTCCAGGGGTCAACATCTTCCCGCAACGCTTTCAGTTCTTCGGGTGTCGGTTCTTTTTCCTGATTCAGCTTGTCGGAAATAATGAGCTCAAATCCCGTTTCCGCAATCACTTTTTCCCGGGTGATACCGGGCAGCAAAGATTTCAGCCGCATGCGTTTGCTTTTTTCTTCAAAATCAAATATCCCCAGTTCCGTAAAAACAAGGTGGGGGCCGTTTCCCGGCGGCAGGCAGGCCCGCTCACGGGCGCCGGGACCGGTGAGATAGCCGGGCGTGGTGATGAAATCAACTTTTTCTACAAAACGGCGGCGGTTGTGATTCATGATGATCAGCGTTTTCCAGGCAAGTGAGCCCAACTCATTGGCTCCTCCGCTGCCGGGCAGACGGGTTTGGGGGTGCCAGTAATCTTTCCCGATCATCGTGGAATTGAGATTTCCGTACATGTCAATCTGGGCGCCGCCTAAAAAGGCATAAGTTACGAGACCTTTCTGCAACATCTCCATGGCTTCGGGCATGTTGGCGCAGCAGATCGCCCGGTAGGTGGTCCGCGAATCCGCCACGGAAAGGGGCAGCATGGATGCTTCCGGAGAAATACCGCCTGCTTCGTAAACGAGAATCAGGTTGGGAGCATAAATCTTCTGGGCAAGCGAAACGGCCAGCATCGGAATGCCGGTACCGGCAAAAATCAGTCTGCCGTCTTCCAGATACCGCGAGGCAATGCAAGCCATAAGTTCAATCGGGTTATATTGCTTCTTTTCCATGGCTTAAACCCTCCCTTCCATTAATTCAATTTTTTTCAATTCCTCGATTCGCTTCAGACCTCCGCATTTTTCCAGGTATTCGTTGAAATCTTTTGTGCCGAACACGTAATCGCGATAGTATTTTTTCAGGTTTTCTCCTGTACGGTCCTGGGCAGCCCTGGTGTAAACTTTCAGATGATCAAGGTCGAGGTAATACAACCCCGGCATGTTCGTGGGATATGCCCCGCAGGGAATTTCCACGACGGCATCCACGTAAAACTGAGGAATAACAGTCCTTGCGCCGTCGTTGCGGATTTCTTTGGTGTCGATAATCTTTTCCGTTGTGATGATGAGATTTTTGGCCGATCGTGCTTTTTCCAGGTCTTCGTTCAGCATGCCGTCGATCTGGCAGTTGCCGTATTTGTCCGCCCGGTGTACATGAATGACGCAGGCATCACAATAAAGGGCCGGAACCAGAATTACCTCCTCGCCCGTAAAGGGGCATTTGACCTTTTTGGCGGCACTGTGCCGGAACGTATCGCTGCCGGCCAAACTGCGCACCTGCATGAATGATACGCCCATGGCTGCGGCTTTATGGCGCCAGGCCATGCTTCCGTTCGACCATTCGGTGATTTTCAGATCTCCGCGGCTCAGCCTCTCACTGACATGTATTCTGGTATACTGAGGAATGCCCAGCATTTCCAGACCGAGGATATAACCGATATCCAGTTCGGTAATCCGGTCATTATCCAGCAGCAGGTCGACATCGAACGTTCTCGTTCCCGCGGCCATACGGAAGGTAAGCTGCCGGCGCAGGACTTCATGAACGAAGGCTATGGGCAGGCGCACAAAACCGCAGCCGCCGATGGAAAGATAGTCCCCGTTTTTGATGAAGCGTCCGATCGCCTCCCGGAGATCCATTCGTTTGTCCAGATTGACTCTTTCCGCTTTAGCGAACATGTGCCTGCGAAATTCATCCGGCGTGATTTTGGAAAATATTTCTCCGTTTCCCTGATCTAATATCTCCATCTCGTTGCCCTCCGTTCCTGTAAATTCCGTTACCTTTCCCCGGGGAAAGGTAACGGCAAAAACAATCCGCACCTTATTTGTCAAACAATACTGACGGACAAACCGTATTCTGTTTCCAATCTCTTGCTGATGCGCGCAATCTCTTCCCGCTTGTAATTTTTTTTCGAACTGAGAAAATAGACTTTATCCAATGCCTTGTACTTGCCTGCGCCGAGATTGTGGTAGGGCAATAAGCCGACATGCCCTATGCCGAGTCGCCGCAGGAAAATTCCCATCTGCTCAATGTCGGAATCAGAATCATTCGTGCCGGGAATCAACGGCAGCCGAAATACAACTTTTTTGCCCAACCGGAGTGTTTTTTTGAGATTGCTGATAATAAGATTATTGGAAACACCGGTCAGGCGCTTGTGTTTGGAAGGATCGATGCATTTTATATCCCAGTACAAAAGATCAATGTAAGGGAGAACCTCGTGCAACTTTTTCCAGGGGGCATATCCGGAAGTGTCGAGAATACAGTGCAGGCCTTTTTTCTTCAGTTTCGCGGCAATTTCACGAACGAATTCCGCCTGCATGAGCGGCTCTCCTCCGGAGAGAGTTACCCCTCCTCCTGAATTGCGGTAAAACAGGCTGTCTTTTGTGGAAGCCGCTGCTATTTCTTCCGCCGACCGGCGTTTTCCCGAAATTACCCGGGCGCCGGACGGACAAATTTTAGCGCATATCCCGCAGACCCGGCAGGCCGACCTGTCCAGAAATAGGGTCTTGTCCTTCTTTATTTTATTGGCCCCCTGCGGACAGGCTTCCACGCAACTGTAACAGGAAAGGCACAAATTTTTGTAATACAGGAGCTCCTCTTGTGCGTTTTGTGATTCGGGATTGCTGCACCAGGAGCACCGGAGCGGACATCCCTTGAAAAAAATGGTTGTGCGGATACCGGGGCCATCATTCAGAGAGAAGTTTTGAACGTCAAATACCATACCATCCACAGTTGTTTTCGCCTCAAGGGTAGGTTCCCGTCAATTCTGAAAATTCAGCATTGTTCTTCTGATAATTTCGTCTTGTATTCCTTTGTCGAGCCTTACAAAATAGGCGCTGAAGCCCGCCACCCGCACGGTCAGATTTTTATATTTTTCGGGATTGCGCTGAGCCGCCACCAGTGTTTCGTTGGAGATACAGTTGAATTGCACATGATACCCGCCTAAATCAAAGTATGATTTAATGAGGGCAATAACCTTTCTCATTCCTTCTTCATCTTTGAAAACCGACGGATGAAATTTCATGTTCAGGTGGTTCGATGAATACTTGACCGTATCCAGCACACGAGCCGCGGAACGGGCCAAGGCGGTGGGTCCGGAATTGTCCGTGCCGGCTTGAGCGGAAACACTGCCGTCGCAGAGAGCCAATCCGCTTTTTCTGCCGCTGGGCAAAGCTTTTGTCCGCGCTCCCGTGTGCCAGTGCAGAGAGTGCGAATACGCTTCCGGCACGGAAGGCTTTCCCATGCAGTCCGGCAGCTTTGTCGCTTCCTCGTAGAAGATATCGAACCATTCCCGGGCTATATCGTCGACGTAAGGATCGTCATTGCCGTATTTCGGCGCCTGAAGGCACAGGCTCTGAATGCGCGAATATTCTTTACCCTGAAAATCGGCTTGCAGGGCTTTTTTGAGTTGATTCACCGATAATACCTTATCGTCGAAAACGAGTTTTTTTATGGCGGCGAGCGAATTGGCCAGATCGATATTGCCGACGATTATTGTTCCCATTTCACCGAAGCGTTGGCCGCCTTCACTTAAGTCGGTGGCTGTTTCTATACAGTTGTCGATGACGGCTGATGTAAACGTCTGGGGAAGAATCTCCGCCTGCAGTGCAAATCCCGTAGAATCGAAAAAGCGGCACTGCCCCAGCAGATAGACGAGCTGCTTTCTCACTGCATCGTGCAGTTCCTGGTAAGAGGTGAAAGTCGCCGGATCTCCCGTTTCCAGACCGACCTTTTTCCCGGTATAGGGATCAATGCCGTTGTTCAAAGCAATTTCCAGCATTTTGGCCACATTAAACGCCCCTTCCCAGGGAGGATTCGTCAAATTACCGAGCACGCTGACAACACAAGAGCCCACCACCGACCTTTCCCGGGCATCCGCCAGGGAAACACCGGGACAATTATAGAGCCAGCGCTCGATCGTCTTATCGGTATTGTGGAACTGGGGCTGCCCCAGGCCGGAATCCCTGATCAGTTCCATGCATTTGAACAGGAATTCTTCGGGCATTTTGTCGGTATAAAAACAAGCCAGGCCCGGTTCGATTACTTTCATCTGTCTTTGGGCTTCGAGAAGCAGGTAATCGAGTTCCGTAGTGCCGTCATCTCCTTTGGCCGTGTAACCGCCCATGCTGATCCGGCAGGCATTGAATCCCTGTCCTGCCGTACTCCAGACATTGGATGCATAGATGGTGGCTCCCATGATCTTGGCAAAAAAACCCTGGATAAGTTCGATGGCCTGTTTGTCGGTGATTTTCCCTTTCTTCCGGTCCTGGAGATAAAGCGGATTGAGGGGTCGTGTTATGTTGCCGATGGCCAAACCTGCCGGACAGGACATTTCAATAACGGAGGCCATATAAAGCAGCAGCGTGGACTGAATGCCTTCATGAAAGTTCCGCGCCGGGTTCTCCGGCACCCAGTCCAATACTTGCGCCATTTGGATAAGCTCTTTTTTCCGGGCCGGATTCTTCTCCGTTTTTGCCATCTTGCGGGCGAGCGCTGCGTAGCGGTGAGCCCAGTTGATTACCGCCTGCAGGGATCTGCGCATGGCTTTGAGCAAAATCCGCTGCTTCGTGGTTTCGATGGTTCCGATAGGGGGCAGACTTTTTTCCCTGGCGGCAATTTTTTCCAATTGCGTTCGGAGACCTTTTACGGCCATCTGAGCCGGTTCCGGACAGATAACCGAAGGAAGGGGAAGGCCGCAACCGTCGATGTACATTCCCGTCTTTCCCAAAGCGGCCCAGTCTATTCCCGTCGCATCCTCAAAAATCTCCCGCGCCCGCGAATAGGCGCATTTATCACCCCACACTCTTACAGCTTCCTGAATATCGCGCATGGCATCATCATCAATGACATACTCGCCCATCGTATTGTGCAGGCGGTAGCCTTCAAGATTTTTGCTCATCCAGCGGCAGGATATTTCTATCCAGGGCATTGCCGAAACCTTATATTTGCCGAAATCACCGACCAGAGGATTGTCGTCAATGGAAAGCGTCTTTTCCGCCAGGTATTTTTCCAGATAGGCAGCTCTTCTTTCGGCCGGAGGCAGGCCCTCCGTCTCCCGGTAAGATTCGAGAAGCGTACGGATACGCTCCGTATCCACATAGACGGGTGAATCCAGTATCTCTTCTTTTATTTTCTTCATTCGGGAACTCAATTCGAAATTTTCAGGCATAACTGCGACCTCCTTTAAAACAATGAAAAATTAACCATTATATGAATAAAAAAATACTACTTTTAAATGATCCGGTCAAGGCGATAGAGGGAAGGAGGTATTTGTTGTTGAATTTATTTAATTATTATGAATAAATTGATTACGCTTTTTCAGCATCAATGAATGGAAAAAATAACTATCATGTCCATCCTGCCCGTAAATTTTTATGAGCGGAATACGATAAGGGTCGCCCGCGAACTTTTGGGAAAAAAACTGGTGCGCCGGTTGGGCGGCCTCGAATTGAGCGCAATGATTGTGGAAACCGAGGCCTACTGCGGAACCGGAGACAGCGCCTGCCACGCCCACCGCGGAAAGACGCCGCGCAATGCCGTTATGTTCGGTCCCCCCGGTCATGCCTACGTCTATTTCACCTACGGCATGCACTACCTGCTTAACCTGGTTACCGAAAAAGAAGGCAACCCCTGCGCCGTACTCATTCGGGGAGTATCGCCTGTTGACGGCATTGCTGAAATGGAGGCCCGCCGGAAAAAACGCGGTGCGGAACTGACCAACGGCCCGGCCAAACTTTGTCAGGCGATGTGTATCGATAAATCTTTAAACGGCTGGGATTTAACCTGCGGCCGGGAATTGTGGTTGGAGAATTACAAAAACATCACGGCAAAAAGAATCACGGCAACACCAAGGATCGGTATTCCCTATGCCCGGGAGGAACATCGCACAGCACTGTGGCGGTTTCTCACGGTGACATGACGATCGGCCCGGATATTGCTTTTGTTCATCTTTGGAAAGTGCGCATAAAAAGTTTTAACATAACCAGCATACCCCGCAGGCGCGAGTTTACAGCAGGCGCATAGAGAAAATTCAGCACTCCCTTCAATCCGTCATATATTTCTTTTCCGTGAGGATACCACCACATATTCTTCCGTACACCGGGCAGAACATCATCGATGATTACCCGGGGCTGCGTCATTTCTTCGAGGCCGAGTTTTCCGTGTGTCCGGCCGATGCCCGATTCCTTGAATCCACCCCAGGGTGTTTCCGCAAGCCCATGGCTCATCAGATGATCGTTGATCGTGACTGCACCCGCTTGCAGCTGCGCTGCTATATTCCGGCCTTTTTCACGGTCTTTCGTCCACACCGATGCAGTCAGGCCGAGATGGGAGTCATTGGCCCGTAAAACGGCTTCCGCAACATCTTTTACCCTTAAGACGGCAAGGAGAGGACCGAATATTTCTTCGCGCAGTACCATCATGGAATCGTCTACCTCTTCTAAAACAACAGCCGGATGAAAAAAGCCTTTCTCGGGCGAATTACTCTGCCGGGACGTAGAAGTAATTTTTGCGCCTTTGGCTAACGCATCCTGCAGATGAGTCCGCACTTTTTCGAGCTGGGCCTTATTGCTGAGACTGCCGATATCAACATCGAAATTCTTATCCGGTCCCTGCCGGAGAGCAGCCGTGTTTTCCCGGAGAAGTGTTGTAAATGTGTCATAAACTCCAGCCTCGACAAAAATCCTCTCCACTCCCCCGCAAGACTGCCCGCAATTGGAAAACCCCGCCCAAACGGCGCCTGCAGCCGCGCGCGGGAGATCGGCATCCCCGCAAACAATCATGGCGTCGTTGCCGCCCAGCTCCAGAGACACGGGCAAAAGTCTTGCTGCGGCTTTAGCCATGAGTTCCTTTCCCACAGCCACCGAACCGGTAAAAAAGAGCTTGTCGATTCCCGACCGGATAAAAGCGTCGCCGGCCGTGCGCCCCGGAAGATTCACGCGGGCAAAAAGGCCGTCCGGCAATTTCCCGGCATTCATGGCCTCGCCGATCAGATCCCCTACTTCCTGGGTCTGTGTGGCTACTTTCAAAACAACGGCATTCCCCGCCATGACTGCCATAACGACCTCATGAAAAGGAATGGCAAAAGGATAATTCCAGGGACTGATGATGCCGACAACCCCCCAGGGAACGCGATCAATGTATGATCTTTTATTGATAAAAAGAAGATTGCCCGGCCGTAGTTTTTTGCGTCCCAGAAACCGCAAGGTATTTTTTGCATAGTAACCGATACCCATGGCCACGGGAACAACTTCCGTGCTTAAAGCGTCTATTCGCGTTTTCCCCGTAGTTTTAGCTATGACCTCGACGATCCGGTCGGCTTGGGCAACCACAAAATCCCGGATCGCCAAAACGGCTTCCGCTCTTTCGCCGAATGTTTTTTTCTCCCATATCTTTTGCGCTGTACGGGCTGACTCCACGGCTTTCCGGAGCAGCTCTTCAGAGTCTTCCTGCACATAACCGGTAATTTCGCCGGTTGCCGGACTCATCAAAGGTATCTTCTTCTCTGCGGACTCAGTCATTTCTTCCTCCTTCCCCCGAGAAAAGCAACTTAATCTCAACTACGTTTGCTTTCCGGACTCAACCCTACCCACCCAGTTCTTCATGCTGCTCGTCACTCCCATCAGATGGATAAGCTTCTGAAACCAGCAATCAGGAAGGAATCCCCGCAGACGTATTGTCAGATTGACGGTACGGGGACGTTTGGGAGAATATTTTTCTTTCTTTAAAGCATCTTCCACAATTGCCCGGGCAACCACATCGTGATTTTTCAGCAGCGGAACAAGAAGATTTCCCAAAAATCCCAATTTGGCTCCGGCAAACATACCCTGGGCAATATAACTCGGATGAATGGATGACCATTTCACACCAAACTTGTTCCTGTTCCAGGCCTCAAAACGCATTGACTCCGTAAGACCCCAGACAGCCCATTTCGTTGCGGCATAAACGGCCAGATCCGGCACACCGATCGCTCCGGAAGCTGAGGAAACATTTACAATGTGTCCGCTGTTGCGCTCATACATACCGGGAAGGAATGCCCGGATTGTATAGGTAAGAGCGGTAAGATTGACGGCAATGGATTTCTCCCATACCGAATCCGGGGAATTGAGGAAATCACCGCCCATGACATGGCCGGCATTGTTGATCAGGATATCCACCTGCCCCATTTCTTCTTTGGCTTTTAAGGCAAGCTCATAGACCCGGTTTTTATCGGTAACATCGCAGACAGCAGTAAAAACCCGTCCCCCCATTGCCTGCAACTCCTTTTCAGCCGCTGCCAGCACGGAAGGTTGAATATCCCAGACCGTAACCGAGCACCCCTCCTTCACAAGACGTTTGGCTGTCACCAGCCCTATTCCCATAGCTCCCCCTGTTACAACCGCACATTTTCCCCTGAGATTCATGGTACCTCCCATCTCGTTAAACCGGTCTGTTAATAAATTTTCACATAAATCTTTTATCCGGGCGGAATTTTCTCCAGCCTCTTTTTGTATTTTTTTGCTGCAACATCATGATTTCACTTTTAATCGCTATCATAACACAGATATTTTTTTCCCCAAAGCATATTAACTTTCAAGGTTAAGCAGTTGACAAAGACATTATAAAATGATGAAATTACTTCGACTTTATCGTCCAGACGAAACCATTGCTTATGAACTTCCGGAAAAAATACCGGAATGCATTGGTATTTTTCTAAAACAGAGGCACAAAATCCATGATCAACGAGAACAATATTGTTTTTCAGGTCCGGAATCTCACAAAAGTTTACCAGATGGGCGATGTGGAAGTACACGCTTTGCGCGGCGCCGATCTGGAACTTTATACTGGTGAGTTGATTGTTCTTCTCGGGCCTTCGGGAAGCGGCAAATCCACGCTGCTCAATATTCTGGGTGGCCTCGACACGGCCACAAGCGGCTTTGTTTCCTATCGGGGAAAAGATCTGACCCGTGCCTCGGAACAGGAGTTGACCGAGTACCGGCGCTTCCATGTCGGATTTGTTTTCCAGTTTTACAATCTGATTCCCAGCCTGACCGCACGGGAGAATGTTGCCGTAGTTACGGAAATTGCCCGAAATCCCATGTCTCCGGAAGCAGCTCTCGCCATGGTAGGACTTTCGGACAGGCTGGATCATTTTCCCGCTCAGTTATCCGGCGGAGAACAACAGCGGGTAGCCATTGCCCGCGCTATTTCCAAAAACCCGGAAGTATTGCTCTGCGACGAACCAACGGGCGCACTTGATTCTCAGACCGGGATTGTAGTGCTCGAAGCCCTGGAGCGGGTTAATCGGGAGCTGGGCACGGCAACTGCTATTATCACTCACAACGTGGATATTGCCGGCATGGCCGATCGGATTATTCACCTAAGCAACGGAAGAATTTCAGAAGTGGCGGTAAATAATTCCAGGAAATCACCGCGGGATATACAATGGTGAGGATAAAAAGACTGAGGACTGAGGACTGAAGACTGAAGGTGGAGTCCCGCGGACGCGCGACGGAATCCGGTAAATCTGTCATTCTGAACCCTTCGCTATGCTCGAGGACAGGCTCCGTGAAGAATCTAATAAAAACAAAGCATTGGAACACAGAGATTCTTCGCCTAAAGGCTCAGAATGACATTGCAACACATACAAAATGCATATTTAAGCATTGCTACACAGTCCCGAATGCCGGACTTCAGGACCGGAGTATACCGGTGAGTGTTAAAGAATGAAGGCCGCTCTATTATGAAATCACTTGATCGAAAACTATGGCGTGATGTCTGGCATATGAAAGGGCAGGTCTTTGCCATAACACTCGTTGTAGTAAGCGGAGTGGCAACCTTCATCATGTTTATCACAACAATGCATTCTCTTGATTATACCCGCAGCAGCTTCTACCGTGACTATAACTTTGCCGATGTCTTTGTAAACTTGAAAAGGGCGCCGGAAAGCCTGAAAGAAAAGATTAAAGAGGTATCGGGCGTAAAAGATGTGGAAACCCGTGTTTCCGCCCATGTCAAGCTGGACATCAGCGGGTTTGCCGAACCGGTGACCGGCCGGATAATTTCCATCCCCGATGACGGCCGGCCCCTGCTGAACCGTCTATACATCCGCCAGGGACGGATTCCCGATCCGGACAAGGACAATGAAGTAGTTATCGCCGAAACATTCGCTGAAGCTCACGGTTTTGCCCTCGGTGATCAGTTTGCCGCAGTCATCAACGGAAAATGGAAAAAACTTATTATTTGCGGAATCGCCCTGTCACCGGAATTCGTTTTAGTCATGCGTCAATATGCCATGAGCCCGGATTTCAAACGCTATGGTATTCTCTGGATGAACCGCAAGGCCATCGGCAAAGCCTATAACATGGATGGCGCCTTCAATGATGTGGCCCTCACTCTTTACCCCGGAGTAAAAGTAACCGAAGTCTTAAATAATCTGGATAATATCGTCGGCAAATACGGTGGTTATGGCGCCTATGCCCGCAAAGACCAGATATCGCATCGGCTGTTGAACGAAGAATTCAACATGCTGAAAACCAGCTCCCGCATATTCCCTACAATATTCATTTGTGTCGCCGCTTTTTTATTAAATGTGGTCATGAGCAGAACAATCAACACCCAGCGCGAACAAATCGCCGCGCTGAAGGCATTCGGTTATGATAATTTCGTAATCGGCATTCATTACGCTAAACTGGTGGTTCTGATTATTGCAGCAGGTCTGATGATCGGCATTGGATCCGGCATCTGGCTGGGAAAAATACTGGGCGGCATTTATATGGAAGTCTACCGTTTTCCGGCTCTTACTTTCATATTGGAACCCTGGGTTATTATCGCCGCTGTGGTCATCAGTATTGTTTCCGCTCTGGCCGGTACTCTGCATTCCCTCTGGCGGGCTGCGGGGCAACCGCCCGCCGAGGCAATGAGACCGGAACCTCCCGCCAAATTCAAAGTAACACTGATCGAAAAAACGGGCATCGGCCGCTGGCTTACCCAACCGACAAGAATCATCGTACGGAATATTGAACGCAAACCCATCAGAACATTTCTTTCCATACTGGGCATCGCCGTAGCCTGCGCTACAATGATTTCCAGCGGCTTCTTCAAGGACTCCGTCGATTATATGGTGAACGTCCAGTTTGTTCTTTCCCAGAAGGAAGACATAGCCGTTGCCTTCACTGACCCGACTTCCTACAAGGCATTATATGAGATCAAACGAATGGAGGGAGTGCATCATGCTGAATCTTTCCGCACCGTTCCGGTAAAACTGAAATACGGCCTTAACAGCTATAAAACGGTAATCAACGGGCTGGAGCAGGAAAATCTCCTGCACCCCTTAGTGGATACAAATTTAAATCAGGTCATCATGCCGAAGGAAGGCATTATATTGAATGACTATCTGGGTGAAATTCTGGGCATAAAGGCCGGTGATTTTGTTACCGTCGAAACCCTGGAAGGAGCACGGACAATTCGTCAGGTACCGGTGGTCGCGCTCACCAAGTTGTATCTGGGAGTCATGGCTTACATGGACATGCAGGCACTCAACCGGTTGATGAAAGAGGGCGACGCCGTCTCGGGGATATATCTTACGGCGGACAGCCGCAAGCAGGAAAAACTTTATGGCGCATTTGTGAACATGCCGCGTGTTTCCGGAACAATTGTGAGAAACAACGAAATCCGCAATTTTTATGATGTTCAGGCCAAGGGCATGCTTTTCTTCACTTTCATTGCCACAATAATGGCCTGCTCCATTTCCATCGGCGTTGTTTATAATAACGCCCGCATCGCTCTGTCGGAACGCAGCCGGGAACTTTCGAGCCTCCGTGTACTCGGTTACACGCGGGGTGAAATTTCCTACATACTGCTGGGCGAACTGGCCATAATAACTCTTGCCGCCATCCCGCTGGGATTTATCATCGGTTATTGGCTGTGTGCCTACATCGCCCAGGCACTTGCTTCCGATCTTTTTCGGGTACCGCTGGTAATTGAAATGAAAACTCTTGCTCTTGCCGCTGCCGTTGTTTTGACGGCAGCATCCCTATCGGGGCTCATAGTGCGCCATAAACTGGACCACCTTGATCTCGTGGAAGTGTTGAAAACAAGAGAATGATGACACTGTAAAATATCTTATAATAATGATAAGAAGGAGCTAAAGAGATTACATATGAATGCAGCATTACGCCGGAAATTATTTATTCTTATAATTATTGTGGCCGTGATTCTGGCCACAGTTTACGGGTTTCTGCCGAAAGCGGTGGAAGTTGATCTTACCACCGTCGTGCGCGACCGTTTGCAGGTAACGATTGAAGAAGAGGGACGTACCCGGCTGAAAGATCGTTTTGTCATCACTGCGCCCGTCGCCGGATACATGGAACGCATCCGGGCTAAAGTGGGGGACAAGGTCGCCAAAGGCCAAACCGTCGTTACCCTGGAACCTCTGCGTTCGCCTGTGCTTGATCCCCGCAGCCGGGCGGAAGCGGAAGCAGCCGTAAAGGCAGCGGAAGCCGCCCTTAATGCCGCCCGCGAAAAAGAAAGTGCGGCGGGAGCAGATGCCGCTTATCTTGAAAAAAGACTCGAAAGAATGATGTCTCTGTACTCCAAAGGTTCTATTGCCAAAGATCAGTATGATCAGACGGAAGCGGAAGCTAAAAAAGTACGGGCGATTCATCTCTCCGCCGGATCCGCAGTTGACATTGCCAGGGCCGATCTCGAAAGAGCAAAAACAGCGCTCCTGAACTTTTCTGCTGCCCGCGGAAACACACCCGGGCGTCATAAAGTTCATGTCGCCTCCCCGGTTGCCGGTAGTATTTTCCGCATTCATCGCGAAAGCGAAGGAACGGTAAACGTCGGAGAGCCTCTTCTGGATGTGGGCGACGTCCGCAATCTGGAAGTCCGTACAGAAGTCCTTTCTTCCGATGCCGTAAAAATCAACCCGGGAACTCCGGTGTTTTTTAAACGTTGGGGCGGTGAAGGAACACTTGCCGGAACCGTGCGTGTTGTGGAACCCGCCGGATTCACCAAAATATCCAGTCTCGGTGTGGAGGAACAAAGAGTACTGATCATTGCCGATATTACATCGCCTGCGGATACCTGGCGGTCGCTGGGCGATGCCTACAGACTGGAGGCGCACTTTATCATCTGGGAAGGCAAGAACGTTCTCCAGGTACCGACAAGCTCCCTCTTCCGCTCCGGAGACGCCTGGGCCGTCTTTGTTGAAGAGAGCGGAAAGGCACGGATGCGTTTGATAAAAATCGGTGAGCGCAACGGGCTGGCGGCGGAAATTATCTCCGGATTAAAGGAAAACGAAAGGGTAGTCACTCACCCGGCGGACACCATCAGGGACGGCTCCAAGATCAGACAAAGATAACCTGAATTACGGCACGGTAAAAAAACGGAAAGACTGATAAACCGACATCCTGCCCGAGCAAGCGTGTGCAAAACTCTTCCCGGCACACTCAGCGGGATGGGAAAATCATCAGTTTTGTCAATTCGCCGACAGCGGTAATTTTTTCCATATTCCAGACGGTATCGAATATCTTCTGAATCTGTTTTGCGCCCATATATTTAACTGCCATCCTTTGGAACTTTGCCGCAAGTTCATCATCCGAAAGAGGATCATTCCCCAATCCGTGAGGAGTCGCCACGTGCCTCTGAAAACGTCGTCCGTCTTTCGTGGTTATTTCCGCAAATCCCTCGTAGCTGTGTTCGGGAAGCGCGGGATCGGTTTCCACGGTTATTTTTTCAATCAGTTCCAGAACAACGGGATCGGTGAATTTTTCCGGATCGAAAGCATCCGGACCGAAGTCCCGCTCCTTAATGGCGATGGCATTGGCATAGAAGGCGCTGTGGTCGGCTGTTTCGGCGTTGCGCGGATACTTTTTCATCGGGGACGCGGTAGTATGATGCGCTTCCCGAAATCCGCACCTGATGTGCACGGATGCAATATCCTCCGGCTTAAGGTCATTTTCCCGCACAATCGCGAGCGTCGCATAGACATGTCCCTGCGTAGTTCCATTGGCACAAAGTGATTTATGCCTTGTCTGCAGAATCCGCCAGCCGCTGAAATCAACCATCCTTTCCATGTCCATTTCACCATTGTAAATCACCTGATTGAATCCGGCATCTCCTTCGACTATACGCGGAGGTCCGGTAAAACCCCGGCGGGCCAGGAGGCAGGAGATTATCGCATCATAAACCACCCAGCCGAAGCGCAAGTTTTTGGCCATCACATATTCTTCACGATTAGCATCCAGAATATTGAGCGGAAGACTGTGACTGGCGCAAATGCCGATCGCATTGGCAATCTGCTCTGCAGTGAGCCCCATAATTTTACCCAGCGCAGGCGGCATGCTTAATCCGCCGCGCGTATCGGTAGTCCAGCCTCTCGCCATCAAGGATGGCCAGGATGAACTCGGCGCCGCCCTGGAGCCAAGTTCATAGGATATGACAATGGCAGTAAGCAAATCCCGGCCGGTAGCGGCTTCGCGTTCGCAGACGGCAATTATACCGGGAATAGAATCGCTGTTGTGTCCGCCGCCGCCGAAATCGTTATAATCCAGAAAGCGTACCAGAAAACTGTTGACCAGAGCGGCACTCAGCGCGCTCGTGCGCATACCGGAGCAAAAAACCGTGGCCTCCTCCGGGCCGCCCGCTTCTTCGGCAAACGCTTCGCAGATGATTCTCCCCGGAGCGTGGTAGGCACCGATGGCACAACCCAGGGCGTCCAGCAACGAACGTTTCGCCTGATGAACAACTTCAGCGGGCAGTAAATCATAGTTTAAATCGATTGCATAACGGGCAAACTGATGAGAAACGCTGGAACGGTAGATCAAGTCCAGGTTCTGCCAGGCTAAATCACGTGTTAAAGTCATCTCCCCCCTCCTGACTTAACGGATTTCCGACATAATGAAAACTTATGTTGTGCAGGTAAAATATAAAAAATCCAACGGCTTCTGTCAAGGAGAAAAGCAAAATCAGTCAACAGCCGCACACAAAAACGATGTTTATCATTATAAACCTGTAGCAGGTTTTATTGGATTGACAGATGAAATTTATTTGCCTATAGTAAATACAACTGATCATTTTTAACATCATGATCATCAATTGTTGTTTACAATTTAACCAACCGTAGCTTTAAAATAAGGAGTTAAAATCATGGCCGGCCGTACTATATATATTACAAAATTCGATATGGACCGTTTATTGAAACTGATCGAAGGACTGCGACTGACCCCCAAGCCGGTTAAAATAGATCTCGATCTGCTGGAAAAAGAATTATACAGTGGGAAACTGGTTGAACCTGCCGATGTACCGAAAGACGTCATCACGATGAATTCCCGCGTGGAAGTATCTGACACGGAGTCCGGAGAAAGAACTACTTATACACTGGTATTCCCGTCCGCCGCAAATATCGAGGAGAATAAACTTTCCATTTTGGCTCCGCTGGGCATGGCCCTGATAGGTTATCGCAAAGGTGATGTCATCGAATGGACTGTCCCCTCGGGAATAAAAAAACTAAAAGTAGAAAAAATTGTTTATCAGCCGGAAGCGGCCGGTGATTACCATCTGTAAAACAGGAAAGAATGTACAATGACGACAAATGGACAACTTATCATCATAGAATACCTGCCGGCCGGAGTCGCCAAGCTTGTTCTGAATAATCCTCCCATGAATCTGAATTCGCTTGCGCTTACCGATCAACTGGAAAAAGCCCTGCTTTCACTCGCGCAGAACAACTCTGTAAGAGCGATCGTAATTACAGGCGCCGGAAGCAAAGCATTTTGCGCCGGATCCGACATCAAAGAGTTCCCCCGGATATGGGATGATGCCGTCGGTAAAAAATTGAAAAGGGAAAACATGGTTTTCGACTTTTTGGAAAGACTGGAAAAGCCGGTTATTGCCGCAATTGAAGGAATCGCCTGCGGCGGCGGTTGCGAGCTCGCCCTGGCCTGCGACCTGCGGATCATGGCGGAAAACGCCAAAATCGGTTTGCCGGAAATCAATATCGGCGTTATTCCCGCGTCGGGTGGCCTGTTTCGCCTGCCCAAAATAGTCGGCACGGCGCGGGCACTGGAGCTGATGTATCTGGGCAACTTCATTTCGGCAGCAGAAGCTTTAAATATCGGCCTCATCAACCGTGTCGCACCGGAAGGAAAATCTGTTGCGGCTGCAGTTGCCCTGGCTGAAGAAATTTCCGGAAAGTCACTGGAATGCATCAAAGCCATCAAACGGGGCGTTAAAGCAGCCGTATTTCTCTCCCCTGAAGAAGCCTTAAAACTCAATCACGAGCTCAGCGATCAAATTTTTAAATCGGAAAGCTGCCGCGAAGGCTTTTCCGCCTTTACGGAAAAACGCCCTCCCCGTTTTAAATCAATGACACCCGCTGAAAACAAGTGAAGCGCAGTTTGAAGCGAAAGTGGAATTGATCCCGAAGGTGAAACCCGGCGGATGCAGGGCGAAGCGGGAGCAGGCAGAGCTATTCGGGATCCAGCGGGTCATATTCCCCGCCCCTTGGGGCGAATAGATTGAGGCATAACCGGATTGTGACACCCCGCTGCTTGCAGCGAGGTAATTAAGAAAATAACTTTGGGGAAATCAACAGCGGCGGCTTTCCCCGCAAAAAGAGAAAGCCGTAAAATGCATTTTGTTACCGGTGGGAAATTCAGCCTTCCGGCTTGAATTCTATAATAACTTTCGCCGGATTGGAGCTGTTGTATTTATCGTTGTCACATCTTTTCCAACTGCCCAGATCGAACCAGAACCCCAGACTATAATCCTTGGACTTAATCGTTTTTCCTTCACCGCGCAGAGTTGTGTAGTAACAGTATTCACCGAAATCATGAGGGATTTTATCCGTACTTTCCCCCCTGCCTTTTTCCTGAAATAATGTGCCATTGTACTTTTTCATCAGTTTATTCAATACACCGCCCAGAATATTGTAGTAAACATGTTCCGATGTAAAATCAGACACATTGAATTCTTTTTGCGCATGTACAGACTTAACCCGGCCACTTTTTGCCCGGCAGATTATTTTAAAACCGTTAATGTAACCTTCATAGGCGTACCCATAATCATCATCGCTACCGGATCTCATAAAATCTTCGGGAATTGCTGATGCCGGAGCACCGGGATTTACCCGAAGAATAAAGTCAATAATCTTTTCATCAGCCCAGGCTTGGGAATTCAACTGGGAGAAAAAAAACATCATCCCGCAAACGGCAAAAATAATCATTACGGTTTTATATTTCATATATTGTTCCTCTTTTCCTTTTTAAGATGTTTGTTGAATTTAACAATTAGTTAACACCCAAAGTCAAGATAAAAAAGGAATCGAAAATGTTCTTGAAAATTGAGTCCGATACGTTTACGATCAATTTAAAAAGCCAAAGGAGCATCAAAATGACAAGAGATGAAAAAATTGAAGCAATCAAACAGCGGGCGAGAAAAAATTTTTCGCTGGGATATAATTGTGCCGAATGTATCACAGAAGCAGTTATTGCAATCGTCGATACCGGATTTCCTCCGGAAATCAGAAAAGTCGCCACCGGCTTTGGCGGTGGCGTAGGGCTTTACGGAGACACCTGCGGGGCAATTACAGGAGCTGTCCTTGCCGTGGGTCTGGTCCATGGACGGGAAAAACTGCCCGAAGGAACCGATCCCAAAGAAGTGGCGAAAAAATCAGGTAAACAGCTCTACGGAGAACCCGGTCTGTACCGGCTTTTCAACCAGATACCGAACAGAATCGCCGACAAGTACGGCAAGACCTGCTGCCGTGACTTGGCTGCCAAATGGCGCGATCAGTGGCTTTGCAGAGAGCATGCTCTCTACTGCCGTGAATTGATCACCGATGCCGCGGGCATTGCCGCCGAACTCATACTTACGCACTGGCAGGATTCGGCATCAAAACCGTTCGGCAAGAACGTAGAAAATCTTGATCAAAAACCAATAGCCTGCGACATTTCCGGTAAAGGAGCTTGAGGATCCGCTCTCTCAGAGCCGTGAGCTCATAGCTGCTGCTAAGAAACGAAAAGGGCAAATTCAAAACGGTTTGCCCTTTTTACTGAACGACAAGGAAAAACTGTTGGGAATCGTTCGCCGGGCAGGAAATTATTTTTACCTATACAGATGATAGAATTGTCTGTTTTTCGCATTTCTTTACATGTACTCGTAAATTGATATAAATATTGCCGCACTGAAGGAGCAGAAGTTTGCACAGCGATATTTCCTTATTTCTCAAGGCAATAAAATTTTCCGCGGAAAAACACCGCCGGCAGCGCCGCAAGGATCAACAGGCTTCGCCTTATATCAACCACCCCATCGAAGTCGCCGACATTTTATGGACGATCGGCAATGTCAACGACGTAATCGTAATTGTTGCCGCCCTTCTTCATGATACTATTGAAGATACGGACGCTACACCCGACGAGCTGCGGATCCATTTCGGAGAAGATGTTCTTGCTCTTGTCCTGGAAGTAAGTGATGATAAAAATCTGCCGAAACCGGAGCGGAAGCGCAGGCAAATTGAAAAAGCGCCTTTTCTCTCTTCCCGGGCAAGGCTGCTGAAACTTGCCGACAAAATCTGCAATATTCGCGACATTACATATTTTCCGCCGCAGAACTGGTCATGGCAAAGAAAGTTTGAGTATCTGGAATGGGCCGCTTCCGTGATTGCCGGACTGCGCGGCGTAAACAGGGAGTTGGAAATTCATTTTGATGAAATAATGGCTGCTGCGCAGAAGAAACTGGCGCGGGAAAAGGATTCAGCCGGTCATGGGCATAGATGAATTTAATTAATTTGAGACCTTTGCAAAAAACGTAGAACAATACAATGTCATTCCCGCGAAAGCGGGAATCCAGTATTATTAATTGTCTTCTGGATGCCGGCTTTCGCCGGCATGACAAATAGAGAGTTTTTGCAAAGGTCTCACATTACCTAATGTGTCATAGGATGAAATATCCTTGACAATAGGTGGAAAGGCGCTCCCAATTTATTTTTATTATTCTAAGTTTCAGATACTCATAAGTGAGATATAGTAGAAGAACTAAAATAGACCAGAGAATAGCGTTTATTGTTAAGAACAGAAAATATCCACCAGACGTCAACCACAATTCTTCTATATATTTAGATGATAAAATTTGGTTGGCTGGCAAAAACATTAAAGAAGAGATCGCTTGCCAGACAAGTACAGGAGGAGCGCCTCCTCTGTAACCTGATAATCCTATACCCCATAAGACCCAAACATAGCCAAGAACAATAGAGCCGCCACCGATAATTATTGACATTACAATTGATGCTCTTGTTGGGCGTCTTACACCTGATTGCCTATTATCTTTTGAACCATTTCTCATAAGCGGCTATTTTACCGTCAATCCGGTCAGCCGGTAGTTGAATTCATAGCTCAACGCACCGCTCCAGTCATCCTCGAAAACTCCTTTGTAACGGGTCCCATAAACAGGGCCCACCGGCTTGCCGTAGGTGTAAAACCAGTTAATGATCGGATCGCCGGAAAAACCGAGCGCAATCCAGTAAGAACCGGGCATTAAAACCGGAGAATCTTTCTTAAAATTAAAATTGACCCAGCGGTAACCCGGCTTCAGTGAAAGATGATCCAGATTGACCATATCACTTGTATACAGAGGAACACCCGGCTTATCCTGATCATCTTTAAAAACATCAACCCACAGCCAGCCTTCACCCCCGAATTTATGCAGCGCCAGGGCTACTTTCTGCAGCTTGACCGGTTTCTTTAAAACAACAACCTGCGCATACTGCGTGGCTTTGGTTGTTACATATTCCGCCGTCTCCACCAGAAAGTTGCGGGACATCTCATAGTTATTAGCGCTGGATGACGTGGTGGAGCGGGGAAAGGCAAAATCAATATTTTCCGGAAAATCTATATTACCGTAAACAAAGGGAACTATAAAGCGCAGTAATTTCTTTTGCTCCTCCGGTATGACAACAGGAGGTGGCGGCGGAGTCATGGCAATTTTTTTAAACTCCGCTTTTACTCCGGGCCCCAAAAGCAGGTTTTTCGGGCCGTAGCTCTGGCGGTTGCCCTGAAATTTAACGGAATCGGAAGCAAACCGGACATCAATTGATTCCTGCAGTCTTGGTTTCGTGCGGGCGCCGGCCATCTGCGACCAGCGCACCAGGCCGTCATTTTTCGTTTCATTGTTGTCCACCCCCACTTCAATACGAACAAAGCGGGTGGAAACAAAAAGCTGCATATTTTGCGGATCGTACGGCACCCAGCCCTTATCGGGAAACCACACTTCTATCCAGGAATGCCGGCCCTGTCCCATTTTAAAAGTGAGCGTTCCTTTTTCCCATTTGACATCAAAAGGCTGATTAAGAGTAACACCATTGACAATGCGCACCGGAATACCCACCGACCGCAAAAGAGCTGCGGCCAGATGCGAGAAATTCTGACAATTTCCCTTGCCCGATTCCAGGGCATAAACGGCATCGTATCTTTCCGGCGGACTGACATAACGAACATTATCCACCACCCAGGAAATAATCCGCTGCACGGCATCAAACTCGGTCTTCACATCCCTGGTCAATTGTGCGGAAAGTTTGCGTATATCCGGATGGTTCGACTGTACCTGCTCAGTAGCACTGAGATAGTCGGCCATTTCGTAGGCAAGGCCGGTGAGTGGAAAAGGACTGTCCGTTTCAATTAATTTCAATCCGGTATGGTTTACGGCATCAAAAGAAATAACGGCGCTGACCCGGTCGGGCACATTTGTCCAGGTAGCCAGAATCCTTCGATTACCGCGGTTATCCATCACTGTTGTTTTTTCCTGGGCATCCGGCGAAAGGGATACCTGCAGGTTGCTTATCTGCTGACTATAGGTAGGGGATTCGAAGCTCTTCGGCAGAACAAAGCTCAGGGACAATTTGTTCATGGCATCGCCGGCGGTAATCTGGTGCTGCAATTCATAATGAATCGTTGAAGACATGTCACCTTTCACTATGAAATTTTCGGCAAAACCGGGTTTTACCGCTACCATTGCCGCTAAAAGCATTAAACTTAAAATTTTTCTCATAAAAACATTCCCCGCCGTTTAATTGGTAATAATATAAGCGAGTGTGGCTTTTAATGTCAATGGAAACAAAAATGAAGATAATCAACCTGTTACATATTTATTCCTAAAATATAATTGACAATATTCATAATATGGATAAATTGGAGGCAATATTGATGGCAGGAAAGCCATCGCAGAAAGGGGATAATTAAATGTTAACAGTTACAGATAAGGCATCTGAAGTAATCAAGAATTTTCTCAAAGATAAAAGTGAGAATTCCGCGATTAGAATTACCATGTCCATTGGCTGATCCGGGCCCTCCTTGGGCATGGCTCTGGATGAGCCCAAAAACGAAGACGAAGTGTTCAACGAAAAAGGAACGAAATTTATAATTGATAAAGACCTTCTCAACCAGGTGAAACCGATTAATGTCGATTTTATTGAAGCAGCCGGAAATTCGGGGTTCAAATTGACTTCCAGCCTTGCCCCTTCAGGAGGCTGCGGTTCATCTTGCGGAAGTTGCTGAAAACTCGGGGGAGATTTCTTCTCCCCCTTTATTTTTATCCGGCGAATTTACTCAAATAAAATGGAAAAACTAGATACCGCCGATGCGCTTTTAAAAAAGGGAGAATTTGCGAAAGCCATCAAACTATATGAGGAAGTTCACGAGGCTTATCCCGAAGAAGAATCAGTTCTGCTGATGCTTGCCTGGGCTCATTACGACAGCGGTGCCACCGAAAAAGCCGTGGCCTGTCTGGAGATTCTGCTCACCAGGGAAATGCAAAGAAAAATATTCACCGGATTTGCCTTTGATGAGCTGGTCCGTATTTATAAACAGGAAAAGAATTTTGCCAAGCTTATAGAAATATGTTCGAACGCATCTGCGGGCTATCCTGACGACGTGGGTCTTTTAATTGAACTGGGCAATGCCTTTCAGGCTGCCGGCCGCGCCGGGGAAGCCTGCGATATTTATAAAAAGTTAATCGGTCTGGAAAACGACAACCCGGCTTTTCATTGTCTTTTAGGAGAGGCGCTGTTTTCCGCGGGACTTACCGCGGAAAGCGAAACCCAGTTTTTACGCGCAGGCGGTCTTGATCCGGATGAGGTTGACCATTATTATTTCAAAATAGCCGGTTTGTTCTCCCAAAATAGATGTTTTGAAGATGCGGCAAGGCTGTTTAAGAAATGCATTGCGGTAAAACCGGATAACCCTCTGTATCACTGCTCACTGGGCGACGCACTTATTGGTCTGGGAAAAATCGTGGAAGCCGAGAAGGAATATGAAACTGCCGTTCATCAGGACAACAGTGGTTCCGGCGCATACTATAACCGTTTCGGCAATACACTGGCCGGAAACAATTACCATTTCGATGCGGTAAAGGCCTTTAAAAAGGCCTTGGAAATAGAACCGTATAATCCGGTCTATATCCGCAATCGCACCGTCTCCTGCAAAGCTCTGGGATTAATGCACATGGTAAAGAATGAAACTAAAAGCTGAAATTTACAGCAACAACCAGCCACAGTGCGGGAATGTCTGCTAAACCACCTCAATCAAAGATGATATCACATCCGCCCTAATTTTTTAAGCGACTCCCGGAAAACATTGTAAAAGGCCTGATTATCGTCCAATCCCCGCTTGATTATTGCGGCAAAGTCGTCAATATTTTTTGTATTGATAATTAAATTCACGCTCTTGTTAAACGCCATCATATTGTCCATTGTCCGGTAATTATCCGAAAGCAGAGCAACAAATATATTTCTTCTTGTCGCAGCGGCGAGATTTTGCAGATAATTCAGCACATCATTGCCACTTTGCGCATCGGTTATATCAAAATTTTCATTTACGACAATCAGATCATAAACATGAAACCGCATGTTCTTTAAAGCCTCGCGTCCGGAGGCGGTCTCCGTAACATGAAATTTCATGTCTGCCAGTGTCCCGGCAATTTTTTCCTTCACTGCCGGATTCGCTTCGCAGATCAGGGCGGTTTTACTGTCAGTACCGATAAAATCAAACGGCTTTTCCGCCGCATCATAGCCTGCGGAAGCAACCTCGTTGACCAGCGATTTTTTCTCCTCTTCCATGTCTAAATCCTCCCGTTACCATGGTTTCTTTGGTTTACCATAATCCGAATCAACTTTCAGTTTCCCCAGCAGATCGGTTGTTTTTTCACCGCGTGAGCTCTTTACCGCATCAATTCCCCGGCCGACAATGCCTTTGTTGGATGAATAGGCTTTGGCCGTTTCTTCGCTGATCAGTCCTTTTTTATATAATTCGATGATGTAGTCATCAAAGGTTATCCATCCATAAGTTTTGGATGCCTGGATTATTTCGTAGAATGTTTTGCCGTCCGATTCACCGTTCAGGATCGTATCCTTGACACGCATATTTGTGCCCATGATTTCAAAAGCGGCGATCCGGCCGCCTCCCTCTTTCGGTAACAGCCTCTGGCAGACGATCCAACGCACGGTGTCGGCCAGCCGGATACGTATCTGCTTTTCCTCTTCGATGGAGAACATACCGAGAATACGGTTAATGGTCTGACCGGCATCGACCGTGTGCAGGGTGCTGACAACAAGATGGCCGGTTTCTGCAGCCGACATTGCTATCTCCACGGTTTCCCGGTCGCGCATTTCACCGACCAGAATGACCTTGGGCGCCTGTCGGAGGGCGGCGCGCAGACCGTTCGCAAATGTATCAAAATCCTGCCCCATTTCCCGCTGGTTAAAGGTGGCTTTTTTATGGGGATGGCCGAATTCCACCGGGTCTTCCAGGGTAATGATATGGCAGGCCTTTGCTTCATTGATGGCGTTGAGAACACCGGCCAGAGATGTGGATTTACCGCTGCCCGTGGCACCGGTAACCAGAACAATCCCGTTTTTTTCCTCCGCCATTTTTTTAAAAGGCTCGGGAAGACCCAATTCTTCTATTGTCGGGATCTTTGTTTCCAATTTTCTTAAAACAATCGAATAATTGCCGCGCTGGGAAAAGATATTAACGCGGAAACGCGCCTTGCCGGGCAATTCATAGGACGAATCACAGGAACCCTGGGAAAGAAGAATTTCGGTAAGCCGCCGGTCATAATTGATCAGGTTTAAGGCAAATATCTCCGTCTGAAACGGTGTAAGCTTTTCAAAAGGAGGTTCCAGATCAACCGTTACCAACTGTCCCGAAGTTTCCACCTGAAAAGGCTTACCCACCGTAATATTCAAATCGGAAACATTTTTATTGGAATCCAGCATCTTGCCCAGAATGTAATCGATTTCCTGTTTTCTCATAGCGTACTCCCTGTCCTATCAATATTTTTGGGGAAAAGCATTTTGTCTCCCGCCGCCTTTCGCGTACCTACACCTCCGTAAAGTCCGCCGGAGCGCCCTTCAGGAACTGCCGGAACCGTGCTTTATCATTGCACTTGGCATAGGCGTCATCTCCGGAAATCCAACCTTTGCTTATGAGATCGAATATGGCATCATCCAGAAGCTGCATTCCGTATTTTTTACCGGTCTGAATCATTGAAGGAATCTGGAAGGTTTTGGATTCACGGATAAGATTACGCACAGCCGAACTGGCTATAAGTATTTCGAGGGCGGCGCAGCGTCCCTTCTTGTCAATGCGCTTAAAGAGAGTCTGACAAATAACGGCTCGGATGCCGTCGGCCAGTGTTGAACGAATCTGCATCTGCTGATTGGCCGGAAAGACTTCAATTACTCTGTCCACAGTTTTCGCCGCACTGGTTGTGTGCAGGGTGCCGAAAACAAGGTGGCCTGTAGAAGCGGCTTCGATGGCGAGAGATATGGTTTCCAGATCCCGCATTTCGCCGACCAGAATAATATCCGGATCTTCACGCAGGGCGCCGCGTAAAGCCGCGGTAAAAGTCTTCGTATGCATGCCGACTTCTCTGTGGTTGACAATGCAATTCTGGCTTTGATGAACAAATTCGATAGGATCTTCTATCGTAATGATGTGATCTTTACGCAGTCTGTTCGCCTCATTGATAATGGCCGCAAGCGTTGTGGATTTACCACTGCCCGTAGGCCCCGTTACCAGGACAAGCCCTCGGGGCAGGAGAGCCAGTTTGGCAATGACATCCGGAAGGGCTAAATCCTGACAGCTCATGATCTTACTGGGAATTTCGCGAAAAACCGCCGCTATACCCCATTTTTGCTGAAAGTAGTTGGCACGGTAACGGGCCAACCCCGGTATTTCGTAAGCAAAATCAATATCGCCCGTCTCCTCAAACTGTTTAACTTTGTATTCCGGAGCAATTTCGTAGAGCATTGCTTTCAGTCCGTCATTATCCAGAATATCGTATTTGATCCGCTCAATTTCCCCTCGAATTCTCATTGCCGGCTGCTGACCGGTCACCAGATGAAGATCGGATGCGCCCTGCTCATTTAAGAGCTGAAAAAAAGCATCAATTTTCGCCATGTTTACACTCCCCGAGATATCTTTATTGTTGGAAATTTATTAAATCCGGTACGGGCAACAAACGGTTTTTACCGCCGAAATCTGGAGTGAGTATAGGAAAATCTTCGTGATTTTGTCAAGGCAAGAATAGAATTTCTTGACACTAAGACGAACAATAATATATGCTCGCGCCCTGTTCAAAAAGCAGTTGTATGTTTACCAGGTTGGGGATGTAGCTCAGCTGGGAGAGCGCGGCGTTCGCAACGCCGAGGCCACGAGTTCGATCCTCGTCATCTCCACCAAGACCTAATCCAACAAAATCCAAAGAAGTCCATAAACCCGTTAGAAATAGCGGGTTTTTTGTTGTCTATTGTCCAATGACGTGCTATAAGACTTAACATAATCCAGTCGTTTTAGGTACCCAAACGTATATGAAAGGTACCCATGTAGTTTCGAGGGTACCCAAAAGAAAGGGAGGCCTTACAATGCCAAAACGAATCATTCCATTGACAGACATGAAAGCTCAGAAAGCCAAGCCGAAGGATAAGCCGCTTTCGCTCTTTGACGGTGGCGGCTTATACCTTTTGGTAACGCCTTCCGGTGGTAAGTTGTGGCGGTTTAAATATCGATTCGATAAAAAGGAAAAGAAGATTGCTTTCGGTTCGTACCCGGAAATCAGTTTGATGGACGCACGACAAAGGCGCGACGATGCAAGGAAGTTGCTGGCAAACAACGTTGACCCGGGTGCTGTTCGTAAAGCCCAAAAACAGGCCAAAGTTGAAGAAACAGAAACCTTTGAGGTAATAGCCAGAGAATGGCACAACAAATTCAAATCAAAATGGACAGAAGGCCACGCTCTAAAATACATGCGGCGTTTGGAACTTGATCTTTTCCCATGGATTGGCGCACGGCCAATAAAGGATATTACAGCGCCGGAATTATTGGCAGCATTAAGGCGGACGGAATCACGCGGGGCGATAGATGCAGCTCACAGACTGAGAGGTCTCTGTAATATGATCTTTAGGTATGCTACCGCCACCGGACGCGCTCAACACAATCTGGCGCAAGATTTAATAGGTTCACTGCCACCAGCACAAAAAAGGCACTTAGCAGCCATTACAGAGCCAAAGGAAGTAGCAAAACTTTTACGGGCGATTGATAATTATCATGGTTCATTTATCGTAAAATGCGCTCTCAGGCTTTCACCACTTGTATTTGTCAGACCGGGCGAACTGCGGCACATGCAGTGGGACGAACTCGATTTTGAAAAAGCCGAATGGAATATTCCAGCACACAAGATGAAACTCCGGCAACCTCATATTGTTCCACTATCAAAACAATCGCTTGAGATACTAAACGAAATAAAACCGCTTACAGGCAACGGGGTTTATGTGTTTCACGGTAGGACATCAAACAGGCCTATGAGCAATAACGCAATTCTAGCGGCACTACGGAATATGGGCTACACGGCAGAACAAATGACACCGCATGGCTTCCGGGCAATGGCGCGAACCATATTAGATGAAGTTTTGCAAGTCCGGGTTGATCTTATCGAGGCGCAATTAGCGCATAGAGTTCTTGACGTTTTAGGCAGAGCCTATAATCGCACGAAACACTTACCCGAACGGCGGAAGATGATGCAAACTTGGGCTGATTATCTGGACGGATTGAAGCAAGGGGCAAAGGTTTTGCCGTTTAAGATAAAAGAGTCATAAATAATAATATCAAAAGTTAAGACGCTTCAGTCTGTATTTTCACCCAGTCTTTAATTTCCGCAAGCAGGTTTTTCCGAAACTCTTCCGGCTCCAGAATCGTAATGTGCGGTATCCAGGATTTCAGGATGTCGCGGATGGCCTCGAAGTGGCCTACCCGGAAGACGACAACCAGAGAACCATCCGGCTTTTCTTCCTTGATTTCTTGCGTCGGGAATATCTTCCGTCGCTTGAAATAATGGCTGACCTGGTTGTCAATCAGAACCGTCACAGCCAGGTTTGTCTTTTCGGCAAACCAGATATTGGCGCTGCCCTTCAGAACGGAATCCAAATTCTCCGGGATGGATTTGAAACCGGATTTCAAAAGCCGGATGTCTCTGATATTGTCCAGGGCATAACGCTTGAGAATACCCGTGGCCGGCTCATTGCCGATCAGATACCAGAAGCCACCATAATAGACCACCCGATAAGGCTCCAACACGACGGCATGAGCTCCCTTTTTCCCAGAGTAGCGGAATTCTACCTGTCTTTTCTCACGGATTGCCTTCACCAGCCGGTTAATCAGCGACG
>MVRV01000108.1 GCA_002068015.1 Smithella sp. PtaU1.Bin162 | reverse complement strand
AGAATCTGCTGCATAACCGGAGTAAAGGGAATCTTGATATCAACTTCCGGATAGCAGAAGAATCCGCGATCGGATCGCATCAGACGGAAATCAAAAGTGGCTGCAAGGAGTGCTCCGGCGGCAAACGCATGGCCGGTCAGGCAACAGACTGTAGGCATATTCAGTAAGGCGAAACGCAGCAATAATTTGTCGAGTTGAAAGGCAAAAAGGGGCCAGTAGCTTGTCGGTTTGGTTAAAATCCATTCCAGATCAATGCCGTTCGACCAGAATTTGGCATCTGTGCTGGTTACGAGCAGCGAGGTATTCCCGGAAGATGCTTCCAATTCGTCAAGATTGGCGTTGAATTCACCAATTACATCTTCCGTAAAGGTGTTGGCCTTGACGCCATTCGTCAAACTGAGAATGTATACAGAGCCGTCTTTTTTCAATTCCATTGTCGCCATAATAATTCTTTAAGCGGAAAATCGTTTTTTAGCTTCCGATAACTTGCTGAAGTGCTTCCTCTCTTCATCAATGACCTGATCCAGGGTCTCCTGCTGGGCAACCGGTACGAATCTTTTCATTTCATGGTAATAAAGGATGGAATCCAGTTCCCGGCGAATGGCAAAATCAAGCGCTGTTACGGTGTCTTTAATTTTTGCCAGTTCTTTATCCAGAGTATCTTTAGTAAAAATTATATTGTTGTCCACATAGTCATTCAGATACGAACTGTATTCACCCTCGTAACTTTCCTGCGGACTGTATTTTTCCATTTTGGCGAAAATACCTTCAAAAATCTTCTTATGATTCACTTCTTCCGAGGCCAGATGAGAAAAAAGCTTTTTTGCTTCTTCCTGTTTGGCGATCTGCTCCGCAAATTTGTAGAAAGCAAAACCATTTTCTTCAATTCTTACGGCGATTTTTACTATATCACTTGCTTCAAAAACATGCATAACAACTGCCCCCTAATTTTATTAAAGAATCTTGACTTTTCTCCTACGCTCAATTTTTTCAGGCTTAAAAAGCGCCAGGAAGTCAGATACGGGCTAAATTGAACACATTTTTATTCATAATGCAACCATTTTGCTCATACTAAAACCATTTCTTCTTCCGGAAATAATGGATCATATACAGGGCTACTGTGAGCATAACCCCTAAAACAACGAAATATCCCCAATGCCATTCCAGTTCCGGCATATGCTTGAAATTCATGCCGTAAACACCGGCGATAAATGTCAAAGGCATAAAAATTGTGGCGATTATTGCCAGAACTTTCATTACTTCATTGAGCTTAATATTAACTGAAGAAAGGTAAATATCCAGCATGCTGGCGAGCATATCCCGGAAGTTTTCCACCGATTCGATGACGGTAATGACATGATCGGAAATGTCTTTGAAATAAAAGCCCGTAGATTCATTGATCAATTGAGATTCCGACCGCTCCAGTGAGTTAATCGCTTCCCGAAGCGGCCAGAGTGATTTACGCAGGATGATCAGTTCTCTTCTAAGGTCATGAATCGCCTGGAGCATCACCGGAGTGGTTTTTTTTACAATATCATTTTCCAGGACATCTATTTTTTCTTCCATATTTTCCAGAACAATAAAGTAGTTGTCGACAATACTATCGATGAGAGCATGTACAAGATAATCGGCGCCTGATTTTCTGATGCGGCCTTTGTTGCCGGCAAGTCGTTCCTTTACCGGCTCAAATATGGCGCTCTCTTTTTCCCGGAAAGAAAGGACAAAGTTTCTGCCCAGGATTATGCTGATCTGTTCGGAGGTTAAAGTGCCGTTACCATGGCCGTTGAAATTACGCAGAACTATATAAAGATAGTCGCCATAATCTTCCATTTTGGGACGCTGGTTGGTGTTGAGAATATCTTCCAGAACCAGAGGATGAAGACTGAAAACATTCCCCAGCTCTTCCATCAATTCCGTGTTTTGTAATCCGTCAACGGAGATCCAGGTGATTTCCGGCGCGTCTTTTTCCACGCGGACAGAGGTCAGTGCATTGATTTCTTTTTCCAGGAAAATATTTTCACGGTAACGGGTAAAAATAATTTTTGATTTTTCGGCATATGTATTGCCGATATGGACTAAACTGCCCGGAGAGAGGCCGCTTTTTTTTGATCTTTTTAAATGAACCGGGTTCATGTTCATTCCTCAATCGAAGTTCTTTTTTTAACTTTTATGGCGGCATGGATAATGGGCGACTTACCGTCGGCGAAAAATACGCCGGCCGGCAGGCTGATTTTTAAGCCCAGCGATGTTGTCGAGGATATTCTCTGCAAGTCAATTGGTTCGGTTTCAATTTTTAGCTGCTCGGGCCGTAAACGGGAATCAACCAATACATTCACCGTGGGCGGAGTTAAGGTGATTTTCTGCAAAGAGAGATCATGAGGCAGAGAGTTGCGGGTGATAATATTTACAGGCAGTGTGTGGGGAAGCAGCCGGGAGGCATAAACCCGGATTTTTTCGGGAGTTATAGCCACTACGGATAAGTTGGAGGGTGCGTTGAGCATATCCTTGGTCAGAATAAATTCCCGTTTCTTTTCCGTGATCGGCGACAAATCCAGAGACAATTTCAAGGAACGTTCATCAAACAACTGAAAAGCCTGGGCCGGTCCCTGGAGCACAACTTTTGCTTCCGTTACCTGCTGTTCGTCGATTTTCCAATTCTGGGGTATATTCTTATAATCGATCGGTATCATAAAATCGCGGCGGAGAATGTCTCTCTGATAACCAAAGGCAACCCATAAAATACAAGCCAGCACAATGGCGATTATTTTTTCCCGGGTGTTTTCCTTAAGCCAGGTTACAGGAGATGATGATTTTTTAACCGGGGTATTGCTGATGAAGAATTTTTCCAGTGCTTCGTGCAGTGCCGCAGCATTTTGTACGACGGTCAATTCTTCCTGCCGGGCCACTGATATGGTGCCTTTTTCTTCGGAAACAACAACACACAATGCGTCGGAACGTTCCGCAAGCCCCAGTGCCGCCGTATGACGCAGTCCGAGATTGCCGTATTGCATCGTGTTGACGGAAAGTGGCAGATGGCAGCCGAACATTGTTACCCTGTTGCCGTCAATGATGACTGCTCCGTCGTGACCCACGGAATGCGGGTCGAAAATGCTCTCGAGCAGGGGTGCGCTCACAATTCCGTCCAGAGCCGTACCTCCATTGATGTGGCGATCCAGCGGATCACCGCCCTGCAGAACAATTAATGCGCCGATGTTTTTTTTGGCCAGATTTACGGCGGTCTGGACGATAATCTCAGCGGTGCCTTCCAGTGCCGACAAAGGATGGATTTTTTTACGGATGTTTCCCAACATGGCCAGTCTTTCAAAAAATCCGCGCAGATCTTCCTGAAAAATGACAACTAAAACGAAAAGCAGAATGGCGAAAAAGCTTTGCAGGACGATAGTGGTCAGATAAAGCTGAAAAAAACGGGCGGCTATATAAATGCCGCCTAAAAGAAATATACCGATAAGAACAAAACGGGAGGCCCGAGTTTTAAACCAGGTTAAGAGAGCGAAAATCATTGCCGCGATGATTACTATATCCAGAATATCCTGAATCCTGACGCTGCGAATAAATGTCAGTATGGAATCGGGAACGGCCATGATCTCTTCCTGTATGTTGATTAACGTGAGCTATTTTGCTTTCTTGCGACAACATAACAATCCTCAAAGGTTGTCCGGAAAGCGGTAAAGATATCCAATGAAAAAACTTATATAGAAAATGCCGGACAAGTGTCAAGTAAGATTAATAAAATGTGCCTGCTTACTTGAGAGCAGAGGCATTTTGAATTTGACAGAGTTTACTTATTTAATTTATCATGTACCTGAAAATAAAACGCAGGGGGGTATTTATGAATCGATTAGCGCTGGCATTGATTCTTTGTTTTGTAACGGCCTCATTCGCTTTTGGAGATGAGGTGAAAAATATTACATCTGCACTCAAGGATAAGGCGACAAGTACGGCCAAAGAAACCGCCAAAGAGGTCGTCGATGATTCTACTATCACGGCGGAAGTTAAAGCAAAGATATTTACGGCTGATTCACTCAAGGATGAAAAGATAAAAGTTAGTACGGTCAACGGAATAGTGAAACTTGCGGGAACGGTAAAGACCAAGCAGGCGAAAGGGGCGGCCACCAAAATAGCCAAAGCGGTAAAGGGCGTTAGATCGGTCAGCAATCAGATAACCATAGAGAAATCAGCCGGGAAAAAGTAAGAAATTGCGCCGCAGAGAGCTTGTCTTGTCGGATTATTCCGGGAGGCGGATTGAAGGCAAGCGAAAACGTTTTGCCCCGCTCATTTTTATTGCCGATTGTCTGCAAATAACAAAGAATACCGATCATTATTCAGGGCAAGAAGCTGTCCTGAACGATACGGGCGGTGCTCCCGCTGAAATATCCGATTAAAACCGGTCCGCCGACAGGTTGGAAGTGCCGGGGAA
>MVRV01000107.1 GCA_002068015.1 Smithella sp. PtaU1.Bin162 | reverse complement strand
CAACTCCATCCATGGACAAATATAAGAGCGGGCTCTCCGCTGCCCGTGTCCTCATACGAAATCGCTGTACCGTCTTTGGAATATATAACATGGGGCCATTGTGTTTGCGCCTGTATTGTTCCTGCGGTCACAATCAGAAATATCCAGCAAATGATTATAATCATCAGATATCCGATAATTGATTTACTTCCAAGACTGACCTTTTTCTGCATGATATAGTATTCTCCCTTGTTTTTTACTGAGATCATAAAACTAACCTGCGCGCGCCGTCCATTTGGGTGTGGTTTGCGGGCGGGCTTCTCCGCCGGAGACAACATAGCGCAGCAGGCGCACCCATGATGACCATGGTTTCACCTGCGATATTTGGCCAAGCGATGCCTCTGCCAGCGTCAAAGAATCTTCCAGTAAAGCATCATGCAGAGGGCGGAAGAAAAGCGGCCAGGAAAATATTGCCCGGCCGCTGGTTGTCATTTCCAATGTGTGGCGCAGCACAGTTGTTCCCTCCTTAACAGAGATAACATCAAAGGCGTGATACCCGTTGAATCCCCGCGGACCGGTAAAACGGAATCGGATACTCTTTCCAGGCTCATAATACTCAACAAAGTAACGGATCGGCCCGTGCCCACCTTCGGCTCCCGGCCCCAGAGGCCGGTCAAACTTCATGCGGGGCCACATATCGTAAGGCCAGAGAGCATCCTTGTCCGAGGCAAGAGAATCAAGCAGTGTTCCTACCTCCTTGAAACCGGCATAAAGTTCACGTTCGTGAATATTCAGTACTTTCATATCCTTCCCCAATCAGAGATCCGGCAAGCGATGATTGCGGGGCACAACAGCCGCTTTTTTTCCGCTATCCGGATAACTTTTTCTTCCCGCTTTTTCATTTCTTCAGTCCCGGCATAACAAAGCCTGCCTGCTTTTTGTGTCGGCCGCATCAGCCTCGCCCTGCCAAAAAACGCCCTGATAAAAACAATAAGCCCACTCCAGACAATATATTCAAGTATATTATGACATCAGATACAGGCAAGTTGAATTGAGCGGGAGTCTTAAAAAACACTTTATGAATTATAAAAGGAATTATGCCTCCAATACCAAGAACGATTCCAAATATCAATCCAATAGTGGAGCTTTTTTCTATCTCCAGCAAACCATAAAAAAATATAATTATAATCGGAATATGGAGAAGTAAAAAACCGGTTATTCCCCCGGGCAACTTAAGTATCTCCCACTCTTTTTCGTATGCCGATTCAATTTCATGTAATAAAAGCAGGGTGGCATTTACAATATACAATAAAGAGATGATTTTCATATTTACCTCATCATGACATTGATGTCATCTAATAAATATGGGGATAAATATGGCGGCAAGAACACAAATAACGGTGATAATGATTGCCGCCGTCATAAACCAGTGCGGCACAAAAGAAACCGGTTTGGGCTCTCCTGATATTTTTCCATTTATTTTTTTTAAAAATGACCACCTTCCGGAAGCAACTTGAAGAAGTGAGAAGATAAAAAAAACTCCGAAAAACAGTCCCAAAGCCATGAACAAAAAAACGCCGTTGTCGTCGTTTCTAAGCGCAAGCAAGGCCATATAAAAGCTGAATAACGAGCAGATGGCCGTAACAATAATTACAATCCAAATCATCATAACTGCCGTCTCTAAATCTATATTCCGATTCCGGATGGTTAGCTATATACCGTGTTCAGTTCTTTCATCATGCCCACCATTATTGATATGAATCGGTGAACACACATCTTATATACTCAGCTTCGCGGGATAAGTTCCACCATCCAATTACAACTTGTGATCTCGCGTCACCTTCAGGTGGCTGGGTTATCAGGCTATGCATTACGAAAAAATCATCCGGCGTGCAGCATTTTGGTAAAATGATAAGTCAGACTTCTCTCAATTTATTTTCAGTTGTGTATCGGTAGCATGTTTTTCTTTATGCGGGAACAACATTTCCAATTCATCAAGTTCGCTGCTGCTGACATTAAAAGCGGATAGTTTGGGCACCAGCGGAAGCCTTTAGTCTGGGCGTTCCGCCGTATGCTCCGCTCAGGCAATGATCATGCTTCGCCGCGCCGCGGCACAATACAGACGAAATCAAATTGTTCCGTTCCCGTATTTGTAAAATTGTGGACTTCATTGCTGTTTACAAAAACATAGTCGCCTTTTTTCAACTGGCGTTTCCGACCAGCTTCATCTTCGACCATACCACTGCCGGCTTCGATTTTCACCAAATGCGGAAAGTCGTGAGAGTGACGCGGGCTTTTCCCGTTGAGCCCCAGGCTGAAATAGCGCAATACAATTTCATTTGATCCGTCTTCCGGTCCGATTACGATCTGCTTCTTTACTCCTTCATAACCGCTCAGGTCGGCAAACGGAACGTCTTTCAAGTTCTTTATAATCATCGATGTTTCCTCCTTTTTCAGTTCTGATTTTTTTCTACCGGCAGGACTCAGCACGTTTGTGTGGAGCAAAGCTTCGGCAAATCCGCCGGGTATACTGTTTGGACTCACGGCCTGACCGGCGATGATGCTTCCGCACCGACAAGGGAATGGTCCCGTTTAATTTGATTCTATCTTCCTTACCGTCTCTCTTCGCTCTCCGCAACACGCAGTATATCATCTGTGTATCTTCTATGAACTACACGGAAGACTGCAATAGCCGGATGCACCGTTTCCTTGTTAAAAACTGTTAATTGATTGATCGGAGATTGGGTCATCTTCAAGCTCCCTCGTACGTTTTGTAACGTAAACTTGAATCTGAGACTTAAAAGAAGCGATGAGATAAAAGCATCTTTTGGCGCTGTCTGTCAATACTTTATTTATATCCCGCCCTGCCGTGTATCAGTCAGCCCATTTGTCGGATCCCCTTCGGCCAGCATCCGGCGGAGGATATTCCGCTCTTCAAGTCCCGGCACAATACCACTGATATCTGCTTCAATCACTGTGACGCCATCTTCTTTGGTAATCGTGACAGATGCTTTGGCCCGACCATTTCGATCTATGGCTGTTATTACCTAACTGCATGTGATCGTTTCTCCAACATATACGGGGCCTTTAAAGTGAAAGTTCATAGTAGACGCCAACCACCCAATCTGCCCGCCGATTTCGGTAGCCAGGCTTGCCAGCAGCAATCCATGGCAAATCGGTGCCGAAAAATTCCGCGCATTAGCAAAGCGGGCATCAAAATGAACCGGATTATAGTCTCGCGATACCTCGGCGAAACGAATAACGTCATCATCCGTAAAGGTTCGTGAGATTCTAAATGAATCACCTACTTGAAGGCCGTAAGCGGCCCGCTCTCTGAAACCAGCCATTTCTCGCACTCCTCTTCCGCTCCACCGATGATTGTTTTAATTATGTCTTTTGTTGTAGTTGTCTCTTTCAAATTGTTACCTTTGGGCCCAACGGAAAGCTCACCAGGAACGCGATCGGCTCTAGCGAATTGTCCTTTTCAGCGATAAACATCTTTTCGATGCCCTACTTTTACGACCCAAATAGTGAGCTCCTTATCTTGAACAGAATAGATGATTCTATATAGGCCTTGACGGACACGATATTTTTCTTGCCGTGAAAGTTTCTCGTGCCCCGGTGGTCTTGGATCTTTGGCAAGGGCCTCGATGCGGGAAAGAATCTTTTGAAGATCCTTTTTAGGTACTTTACGAAAATCTTTTTCAACAGATTCCTTAAAGTAAATTTTATATTCGGCCATCTTTTTTCAGCCTCTTTACCATTGCTTCATAGCTGATAAGCGGTTCCTTTACCCTTTCTTCAAACGCTGCAATATCTTCAGCATCTTCCGCGAGTGATTCCTTAACGGCATCATTTACCAGTTTTGATAAAGACTGAGATGTTTCAAGTGCCTTCAGCCTGAGTGCTTTGTGTAATTCGGGGTCTAAATATACGGTCGCCCGCATTGCTGCTGTACCCATACGATCACCTCCTTTAACGTCACGGCACTATAACACCATAACGTTATAACGGCAATATATTTATGGCGAACATGAAACTCACCGGGAGCGTAAATGAGCCGGTGGAATGCTGTGAACAATCCTTTATGTTTTCTATGTCGTCCTTTGTCAGGGTATGAATTCCTTACCTCTGTTCCCGGTTTCTATTGAATAAGCTTCGCATATACCGGTCCTCGCGCCCAGGCGCGGATGGCATTCCAATCGCGAAAATCCCCTTCCGGTGTTCCTTTGGACTTCAGAATCTTCTTGTTCAGCCAGGAAAGATTACCGTAATGCAAGGCTCCGGCGAAAGTTCCCATGCCAACAGGCTTTATTTCCGGAACGGCCTCCAGGATGGGGTCCATGTAGGCCAACACCTCGGCCCTTTTCTTGTCCGTCGGTTGGGAAAGGGTCATACACACAAGGAAATAGGCAACAGGCACCCGACGCAGGATGTCACGATTTTCCTTCACGAAATCCGCCGCTTCGGACATCCATTTGCCCATATAGACCGGGCTGCCTACGACCACTCCCTGATATGAGCCGATGTTGACGGCATTTTTGATCAGAACTACATCGGCATTCATTCCTCTGGCGCACAGTTCCTTGCCAATGGCATCGGCAACTCCCCCGGTGGATCCGTACTTGCTGGCATAAGTGACCAATACATTTTTCTCTTTTTGATCTCCGCATTTTCCTTCGGGAAAGGTAACATCCGCTGCCTGGCTGATCGTCGCACCCGTCATGCCCCCAAGTGACATTGCAGCAATGATTCCGGCAGACATCATTAGAAAATCCCGGCGAGCTACTCTCCGGTCGTCACTTTCGTCTCTGGCCATAAAAACACCCCTTTTCGTTATTTATTTTTCACCTCTTGAGAAAAGACAAGACAGGGAATTCCTGCCCCACGGCTAAATCAGCGTTATGAACGAGATCCCGCATCCGGCCGGCTCTCTGCTTCCATTTCTTCAAGGATAGCCGCGGCATCTTCGACTATCCTGACGCAGACGGTTTTAAACAGGTTGCGTTCCTGCGCCTCTTTCCTTCCTTCCGGTGTGCTGACATCACAACCGAGCAACTCGCGGCATATAATTGAACCGTTCCGGCTCTGAAATTTTCCGGTAAACTCCGCAACACGGGCATAAATACCGGCCCGCCCCGCAACCGTTTCGCTGTTTTCAGAGGCATAACGCAGACCGAGCACCATGAACGCCCCGGTCACCGCACCGCAAGTTTCCCCGAGCCTCATGCCACCGGCAAAACCGGCAGCGATCTGCATGGCCACTTTATGAGGAATCCCCAACGGCTCTCCGTATGCCGTTAGGATGGCTTGCGAGCATGCGCAGCCGTCCTTGAATAATTGTGATGCCTTTGTCACTTTGCTCATCTTTCATCCTTTCTGTATCAGTGCCTCATCATTCACTAAATTCCTTTTTATTGCCTTATCAACCACTTTTGCACACTGCTCAATACGTGCTCGCCATACCACCGGATGCCCGGTTACATAGATGTCCAAGCACAGAAGCAACATGCCGCCCGGGCTCAGAATTGAGTTAGACCACCTCCGGAAGCTTTGACCTCATCATTTCCTTTCGATTCAACTTCCGCCCATCCACTACAAACGTTCCATCGCCGATTGCGTGAACGGTTCGCTTTTCTTTTCGGAAATTATCGAAGTACGCGGCGACACCTTCAAGTACCACGATATTGTGCTTTTCGACGATATCGATAACTTTACATTCGATATTCGCCAGGCATTCCTTAATCAAAGGCGCTCTGACATGCTTTCCGCCCACGGGAGTCAGCCCGAACTTTCCGAATTTATCTGTGTCGGCACCGGAACATGTTCCCACACCAACGACCTTATCCAGAAGGTCAATGGTGGGAATTGAAATTCCACATTCCTTTGATTTTCGAAGTGCGGCATAAGAATAGTTCCATGGCCCAGTAGTTATGGCAAACTTTGGGGTAAAGTCCATCACCATAGTCCACGAAATAGTCATTATGTTGTTCTTCTTCCCATCATTTGTCGTCACGAAGACAACCGGGCCCGGTTCCATCAGAGTGAAAGCTTTGTTGATCGGCATTATTTTCATGAACACACACCCCCATCATGCTTTTCTAACGGGTAAAGCTAAGCGGTGGCATGAGCCTGCGGGAAACGTAGCATTTCCACAGCAGAGGAAATGCCAACCGTCTTCAGCCTATTGGCGCCGCGCTGATCGACGCTTAATTGGTTATTTCTATTACTAATAATTCCAATCCAATATAGTATTCCCTGTTTTATTTGAACTTTTCCCTTCAATGCCCGAATCGCATAATTTCATGGGCGTCCCCCTATACTATATTCTAAAATATTGTGAGGAGTTTCATTCATAGTTCCTCCGGTAAGTATTTTAGAACAACGCAGCTTTATAGCGGTTGCGCTTTTTACGATCCACTGCAAAACCGGTGCCGGCTGCATTATGAATTCAAAGCTTCAAATCTTTCCCATTTAAAACTTGAATCCAGGGGATCACCGGAACGCAATATATTCATTAATGCTGCCAATGAATTATCATCACAATCGTCATTATAATCAGATCCTATCTTGCGCAGTAAAAATGTAACATCAGGGTATGATTCAAATTTAATCGGGATATTTTTAGGAGGGATAACTGAATCGGGTGAGAACCCTTCCGGCATTGCAGTCCATTGACTTTTTGAGGTATTAATCGCAATCCACCTGGAATCAATTTTAACCATAACAAATTGGTGGCCATTTATCGTCATTTCACTATCCTTTTTTTGAAGAGCTTTGTCATAATCATCGGCCTTACTTGAAATAACATAGCGCAGGTGTTCAGGGAAATCCATCAAATCAAGCGCTTTTACAACTGCTATGAATGATCGAGCATAATGGGAACAACCGAAAGCAGCCCTTGTTTTTATAATGTCATCGGCAGATGGTGCAAAAAATACGTTTGCCGGGTTTTTGCGCATGAATTTTAAATGCCACTCCTTTAAAATATTTTTCTGTTCAGGTGAAAGCCTGAATGAAATTAAAAATCCAAGTTTTAGCTTTTCCAATTTATCGTAAATAATAAAATTACCGGGCTCAATTTCATTTTTATGGATACCCAATTCCGGGCTGATTAAAATATCTGAAATTTTCAGGAGTATTGATAATCTGTCTTTTTTCGCACAGGAATCGAGGAGAGGCTTCACAGTATTGATCGCATATTCTATTACTCTAGGTGTTACCTCTAAAAGAGATACCTCTTGCTTTGAAAACGAAAGTGACGGGAAAAACAAGCTCAGAAAAATAAGTATCAAAAAGGTACAATATTTCAATCTCTTACAGATCATAATGATCACTTCAACAAAAAATTAACCAAATAATGATACATCTTATCGATACAGCGAACGGCAAAGCTAAGCAGCGGTATCCAACAGCAGCTGATAAAGCTTGTCCGGCATGTCAGCCATCGGCACGTGGGATGCAGGCAACTCGAGGTATGTCCAGCCTTGTTTCGCAGCGACAATCCTCTGTTTGGCGATGCGGGTAACGTCGCCAAATTCGCTCTTGGTGCAGAGGATATAGGTTTTCGGCAGCGTTTCTATGCGGGACGGATCAAAATGTATTTTTTCCACATAAGGTGGAGACGGCGCGGGCAATTCCGGCCGACGGGAGGAGGAAATAGACAGACCCAGATTAAGAATGTCGTACAGGGATTCTCCGGAAACCGGCACGGCCGCATCAATATAAATCAGCTGGCGAAGCTTTTCTCTGAGCTCGACGGCAACACCGGTAATCACCATCCCGCCATAGCTGTGACCAACCAGGATGACTTCATTGAGGGCATTTCCGGTGATCAGCATGCAAACCTGTTCAATATGCTCCGTCAGGCTGCTGATGTTTTCATCTCTGAGTTCCGGCGCAAAAACGCAGTGGTTGTACTGCGTGAGAAAAGCAGTGGTCCCGTCCCAATACTTATTGCCCAAATGCCCGCCGGGAGGATAGTCGTTGCGCCTGGCCAGCCTATTCCATGTGTCAGTGGTCATATTGCCGCCGTGTACTAAAACATAATCAGCCATTAGAACCTCTATTTACACTCTTGTCTACATATCCAGCGAAAAGCCAAGTCGGAGCGAAGCAATCGAGTGGATTGATGCCGGCCGGTTTTTGTTATAATCGTGCAACTTACTCGTAATGCGTCCACATTCTGATAATTTTTACAGTATGGACATCTTTCAACACTTGATAAATTAAGCGATGTTGTATGTTTATTCTTCGAGAGTATGCACCCGAAAGATCGCCCGTGAGTTTTTCATAGGGTGGTGGATTTTGGAATGGATCTTCTCTGAGAACATCCAGCAACCGGCTGGCCTGATGTTTTAAATCGGCTTCTGATATTTTCTTTGCATCTTTTTGTGCTTGCTTAGTGAAGACCAATTGCCAACTCACCAGCCAGGCTCCTCCTTGCACTTTTCAACAGGCGTCTTTAATCCTTTTTTTATAGATTCTCGCATACCGGGAATTGACGCAAGGTATAATGTTTCTTCTATAGCTCGCCAATCTTCTTCAGATATCAGCACGGCAGAATTTCTTTTCCCTACAATCTGAACCGGAACATGTGAATCCTTAACTTCGTCCACAAGGTTGTATAGACGTTTTCTTGCTTCGGATGCCGTAAATGTTGTCATTTTTCTTACCTCCTTAACGTACGATATATGGTACGCCATAATTGAATCTATGTCAATCTGTTTTACGGCGAACGAAAAAATCAGCCGGAGCGCTGCGAACTTTATAGGTTCGTGAGTAGCGAGAGACGAAGCGTATCCGGCAGCCACCGGATTTACCAAGCAAATGCCGGAAGCCTTTTTCAACAGCCTGCTAAATCCATAAAACTCCTTTCAGCTCTCTTTTGATACCTCTTTGGTAGCGGTACTTGGGATATCCAAGGATCATTGAACCGACCACAGTGTTGCTCTCCGGGATTGAAAACATTCTTCGGAGTTCCCTGCTGTTTTCTATCGCCGGCGGAATGAGATCCATTGCAGAACCTCCCAAACCCAAAGCATGTGCAGCCAGGAAGCCATAGGTCAAAGCAATATGAATATCCGTTTCATAGTTTTCAGCATTTCTGTCGGCATGCAAGAGTATCATTGAGGGAGCGTGCCGGGTAATGGTATCTTCTTTTCCTGACTTCAATTCGGGTAGCCTGCTTTTCATAAGCGGCACTACATGATTTTTTATGGTTTTATACTTTGCGGCACCAACTTTGTGCCGGATAAAAATCCGTGCAATGGGATTGTTCATCGCGGCAACTAAATCATCATAAACCTTTATCATGTGGGGTAGCGCTTTACGAACGACTTCAGCATCTTGAATAATTGTAATCTCTGTTTTTATCGGGGTAAAACCGGGAGGCGCAAAAGTCATCGCCTGAACAATTTTTTCCAACAACTCCTTGGGGACAGGCTTGTCTTTAAAATTCCTTACAGCTCGCCGGGTAGCAATCATATTAAAAAACATGATATCTGGTGCGATTTGATCCGGCATCTCAAAAAAATCTTTGGAATATGATAGTCCTTCTACCACAAAGGATTTTGTAGGGCATACAGCCATACATTGACCGCATTTTATGCAAAGCGGTAATCTGTCTTGTCGGAATGATATTTCAGTGGAGTCATTTTTTATCATGATCTTCATCGGGCACACTTCAGCACACAAACCGCACACCTTGCAGGTATTTCTATTAATACTATTCGTGTTATTCATAAAAATATTTCCTTCAACCAAATAATTTCACATAACCCAACGAAAAGCTGAGCCGGAGTGGCACTGCGATACGCTCCGGATGTTCAGAAGCGGTGCCGCCTCTTTTCTCATCTGCGCGCCCATACGCGCCCATACGGGACGCCCTTAAGTATTTAAGTTATTGCTTTTATTCCTTCGCTGCAAACTATTTTAAGGC
>MVRV01000106.1 GCA_002068015.1 Smithella sp. PtaU1.Bin162 | reverse complement strand
CTGCGTCGAATTATATTACGGGACAGTCCATCAATGTTGATGGCGGCTGGGTCATGTCATCATAAGCCGGAAAAATGATGAGATGAATGCAAAAGAAAACGATCTTACTTGTGGAATTAAGAGAACAACTCTCGGGACAATCCCCGAGCCGCTAAATATGTAGTGAACTTCCGTGAAAATAACTCATGGAAAGAATGAAAATTCCCGGGTGAATTTCGGGAACCAAATGAAATTTGGAGGTATGGTGAATGCTGAAAGATCCCAATGAAATATTGTCTGAGCTGGGCAAGGGAATGGTGACTCTGGGCAATGAAGCTCCGGAGCTGAACGCCGCCTTCATGCGAATGGATCAGGCTGCATATGTGGAAGGTGAACTTAAACGCAAATATAAAGAACTTATCGGACTGGGCATTGCGCTTTACGCCCGCTGTGAATATTGCATGAACCTGCATGTGAAACAGGCGCTGGATGAAGGAGCAACCCGTGAAGAAATCCTGGAAGCCTGCTCGGTGGCAGTTGCGTTCGGAGGATCTCCGGCTATGGCGTACCTTGCAACTACCGTCCTGAAGGCATTGGATACATTTGAAGAATAAAATCTGTTCATGCTTTACGGAGATATTTCTATCCGAGGCCGGCTTGTAAACAAACAAACCGGCAGAAGTTTTATTGATGGTTACAGATTGTCGGGCGACCGGTAAAATAAAATTATCTTATCAAAAAGAATGATGCGGCAATGACGGGATACTGTTTGGAAATTGGAATAGAAGAATACGGCAAGGCCTTTGCCTTACAGAAAAGGTTAAATCGGGCCCGCCGGAACAACACCATACCCGATACCGTTGTTCTTCTGGAGCACCGTCCCTGCTTTACCGTGGGACGAAAGGGCGGTTTTGACCATATCCTGGTCAGCAATGAAATTCTTGCGGCGGAAGGAATTCAAGTATATGAAACCGATCGGGGCGGTGATATTACTTACCACGGACCGGGTCAGCTTGTCTGTTATCCGATTTTTGATTTGAACGGATTCGGCTGTGATGTCCATTCCTATGTACGCCGTATGGAAGATGTGCTGATAGGTACCCTGAAAAATTTCGGTATTACAGCCGATCGCAGAAAAGACTATCCCGGAGTATGGGTGGGCGCTGCGAAAATCGGCGCCGAAGGCATTGGCGTAGAACAGTGGGTGACGATGCACGGCGTTGCGCTGAATGTATGCCCGGACCTGCGGCATTTTTCCTTTATTGTGCCTTGCGGCATTTACAACCTGGGTGTAACTTCCATGGCAGAACATCTGGGGTATGCGGTCAATATGAACAAGGTAAAAAAGGAAGTGTGCAGCCAGTTGAGTGCAATTTTTCAACTGACTTTGGAAAATGTCAGTCTGGAAAAGATTATGAAGATAACGGAGGGACACGTTCTGCATGAATAAGCCGGAATGGTTGACCCTGCATGCTCCGAATGCCGAAGTATTGGACAAGATCAAACAGTTGTTGGATAAAAGCAGTCTGCATACCGTTTGTGAAGATGCTGTCTGCCCGAATGTCGGCGAGTGCTTCGCCAGCAAAACCTGCACTTTCATGATTCTGGGTAATATCTGCACCCGCCATTGCAGCTTTTGCGCTGTCGGCCACGGCCGGCCGCAGGCTTTGGATCCGGCGGAACCGCAGTCTGTAGCAGCGGCAGCGCGGGAGTTGGGATTAAAACATGTGGTTGTGACCTCGGTGACAAGAGATGATCTGGCCGATGGAGGTGCCGGCCACTTTGCCGCTGCCATCAGGGCTATTCACCAGGAGCTGCCTTTCGCCACAGTAGAAGTGCTCATCCCTGATTTTCAGGGGAGAACCGACTTGCTGGATCGGGTGACGGCAGCAGGGCCTGATGTTATCAATCATAATATAGAAACGATTCCCCGGCTCTATTCTTCCGTCAGACCACAGGCGCTCTACAGCCGATCGCTGGCATTATTGCGCAGTGTTCATGAATCCGGGAAAGATATATTATCCAAGTCCGGTTTAATGCTGGGTTTGGGAGAGACGGAAAGTGAAGTAATTGCGGCAATGGAGGATCTGCGTGCGGCACAATGCGATATTCTCACTCTGGGTCAGTATCTGAGCCCATCCCCCGCCCATCATCCTGTTTTCGAATATGTTCATCCGGATGCGTTCAAAAAAATGGAAAAGATTGGTTATGATCTGGGGTTTTTAGAGGTCAATGCCGGACCGCTTGTACGCAGTTCCTATCATGCCGACGGGATTTTTTCCGGAACACGCGCGAATAAAATAAGAAAGGGGAAGAGGAAAAACCATGGCGAAGATAGATAAATATGAAATGCCCGACGACCTTTATTATACTACCGACCACGCCTGGGTGAAGGAGGAAGGAAATCGCGTCCGTATCGGAATCACGGATTTCATGCAGCAGATGGCGGGAGGAATTACTTTTATACGAGTGCCCAGAGCTGGTAAAAATCTGCAGGAAGGCGATACCTTGTGTACTCTGCAATCAGGCAAATGGGCAGGTAAAGTACTGGTCCCCATGCCGGGACTGGTTGTTGATGTTAATAAGGATTTAGCCATGAATCCCCAGATATTGAATGAAGATCCGTATCAGCGGGGATGGATTGCGGTTATGGAACCGGTAGATATCTCCGGGGGACTTACAAAACTTCTCCAGGGAGAGAAGGTGGCCGGTTGGCTTACGGGAGAAATCACAAAGCATCGCAAATAAAAAGGGCAACGGGAAGAAGAGCAATGGAAGCAGGGGTGATGGAAAAACTTAAACAACAATTCGGTGTGCGGGCTACCGATTCTCTATTTGAGTGTGGATTTTATTCGCGCGATATGGCGCCTGTACCGTCGTTGCTCGTAGATCCCCTGTTTAATACCCGGCCGGATATTGTTGTTCGTCCTGTCGATGCAGTAGAAACGGCCGGAATTTTAAAGACGGCCTTTGCCGATAATATCCCGATTACTCCGCGGGCCGGCGCTTCCACTGTGTATTTCAACTCCGTTCCGGTTAAAGGCGGCATTGTAATCGATCTTAATCTTATTGCCGGCATAGAGGATATTGACGAAGCGGCGATGACGGTTACGGTAAGGGCGGGGACGACCTGGCTGGAACTGGAGAAATATCTGAACCCGTTGGGGTTTGCTTTGAAATCTTTTCCCAGCAGTGCGCCGGCGGCCAGTATCGGCGGCTGGTTTTCCATGATGGGTTACGGCATCGGCAGCATAAAATACGGTAGTCTGCTTTCCCAGGTGCAGAGTATTGAAGTAATACTCCCGACGGGTGAATGCCGTTGGCTGACAAATGATACGAAACCGCCTCTCGCGTGGTTTGCGGCCTCCGAGGGAACGCTGGGTATCATTACGCGCCTTACGCTGGAAATTCGCCGCTTAAGTTCCATGAAGCACTTTTTGCTTGCCTTTACTGATGTCGGAGAAATGCGACGTGCCTTGGAGAGCATAATTAATGCCCCGGTCGTGCCCTATAATCTTCATTTTGCGGACAAACGGTATGCGCTGGCCATGCAATCCCTGGGGTTTTCACCGTCTGATACGGCGTCGTCCTGCACGTTGGGAATCGACTATGAGGGATCTCGTGCAGAACTGGACATAGTTCAGAATATGATAATCAGGCTGTTTGGTGATGATCGGACAATCCGCCTGTTCCCGGAGGAAGAGGCCCGGCGGGAATGGACGGGAAAATTTAACGCTCTGCGTTTAAAAAGAGGGGGACCATCCGTTTTGGGCGGCGAAATCTGGCTGCCGGTTAAAACCCTGCCCGGTTATCTTGCCGATATTAAAAAAAAGGCGGATTGTTACGGTCTTGATTTAATATCCTACGGTCATGTGGTTACACGCGAGCGGGCCGCGGTTATGACACTGTTCTATACTAACGAAACCAGGATTGGCAGTTATATTCTTGATCTGGCCATGGTGAAAAAAATCCATGATGTGGGATATCGTCACGGGGGCTGGCCTTACGGGGTGGGATTGTGGAATACTCCATATTTGGGCCGGATATTCACCCTGCCGTACCTGAACGAATTAAGGCTAAGAAAGCAAATGCTGGACGGCCGGGGAATTATGAATCCCGGTAAACTCTACCGTGCGCCGTTTTTCTTGAATCCGGTGAGTTTTGCGGTGGGGATGGGAACACTTGCTGCGGTGAGGCGCATTACCGGAAGGAGCGGCCGCAGATGAGAGAAATAATTACAAAGCCTTTCACCGGTATGGAAGATGAAGCGCTGATCTGTGGCCGTTGCGGTTATTGCCGAAGCGCCTGCCCGGTTTATAATGTTGTCGGCTGGGAATCGGCAACTCCCAGAGGCAAGATCGCGAAAGCCAAGGAAATCTTTTCCCAGGGGAAGCAAACTGAACTAAGCGCGGAATTTGTGCAGCGGATGGCACAATGTACTTTATGCGGGGCATGTGCTCAGGAGTGTTCCACCGGGATCGACACCAGAAAAATGTGGCTGGAATTGCGCAAACGCATCGCCGCTCTGGGTCGGGAACCCAAAGCGTACAAAGCTCTGCGGGATAACTTGCAGGAAAAGAAAAATATTTCCAACTTTTCCAATGATGAACGGCTGGAATGGGCGCAGGATCTGGACGATCCCGCGGTGCTCAAGCCGCGCGCCGGTGCGGCGGTCGGTTATTTTGTCGGTTGTGTTTCCTCTTTCTTCCCTCAGGCAGCTCAGGTACCGCTTGCCATTGCCGAGATATTTTCAAAAGCGGGAGTTGATTTTACCTCGCTGGGCGGAGAAGAATGGTGTTGCGGTTTCCCACTTATCTCTACCGGCTTTGTCGATGAAGCCCGGCAATTTATCCGGCATAATGTTGATAAAATCAGACAATTGGGAATACACACGCTGGTAGCCAGTTGCCCTTCCTGTTATTCCGTATGGAAAGAGGACAGCCGGGAGGCGCTGCAAGGTTATGATCTGGAAATATTGCACACCACTGAATATCTGGTCCGCCTGATCAAGGAAGGACGCCTTTCCCTGCAGGAAATTCCGGAAACGGTTACGTATCATGACCCGTGCGACCTGGGAAGGACAAGCGGCATTTACGATGCACCGCGGGAAATCATCAGGAGTATTCCGGGTGTTCGTTTTGTAGAACTGCCGCACCACCGCGAGCAGGCACTTTGTTGCGGCGGCGGAGGCACTCTGCAGAGCGTGGATGCGGCTCTCGCGGCTAAAATCGCCCGGCTGAGAGCCGGGGAAATTAGATCTGTCGGAGCAACTGTCGTGGTTTCGGCCTGTCAGCAATGCGAGCAGATGTTGACCGCAGCCGTCCGTGAGGCCAAAATGCCGGTGCGGGTGCTGGATGTAAGTCAATTGGTTCTGGAAGCTATGGATTGAGGCTATAGCATAGGAAAGGGTTAAAAAAAGTGGATTTGTATCATCTGGGTCCGGTGGACTGGGTGGAATCCCAAAGCATTTATCATGCGCTGGCCTTGCTTAATCGGGAAGGCTTGATCATCTGTTACCCGACCACACCTTATGTCTGTCTGGGATTGCATGACGATCTGGAGTATGAAATTGATCAGTTTTACTGCCGGAATGTGAGAATTCCTCTGCTGCGGCGGGAAACCGGAGGAGGGGTTGTTTATCTCGATAGCCGCCAGATATTTTTTCAACTGGTCATAAGACAAAATAACCCGCTGCTTCCGCTCCGCCGTCAGAATTTCTATGAAAAATTCCTTGAGCCTGCGATTTCCTTATACCGGAAACTGGGACTGGCTGCGGAATTGAAATTTCCGGCGGATATTGTCGGTGGCGGTAAAAAGTACTCGGGAAACGGATCGGGAGATATCGGAAGATGCACGGCTTATGTCGGCAACATCCTGCTCGATTTTGATTTTGTGACGATGAGCCGGGTCTTGAAGGTTCCCGATGAAGACTATCGCCGGAATTTATACCGGGCCATGAGAGCCAATATTTTAACGTTGGCGGATTGTTTGCCATGTCCGGTGGAGTACTCCCTTTTGGCTGAAGGCCTGCTGGCCGGTTTTACAAAGCAACTGGGCAACCTGTTCCCCCGCTCTGTGGATGATGAATTGCGTGCAACGGCGAAACAGGTGGGCAGGCGTCTTACTTCCCGGGAATGGCTGGAAATGCCCGGGCGGAAATCAGCTCTCCGCAAGGTAAAAATAACCGAAGGTCTATATCTGCAGGCGCAGGAGAGAGCCGTGCAGAATTGTCCTGCCGTACTCGTCCGAGAGGGCGTTGCCGAAGCAATGACAGCGGATTTATAAAATATCCTGTTGACCGGAAGATTATACTTCGGGCGGAAAAAAAGATGAGGTGCGAAAATAATGCAGGGAGAAAAAAATAAAGAATGGAATATTCCCCGGGGGCTTTTATTTGACAGCAGCGATTGCTGGTTGAAGATTACTGAGGAAACGGTGGTCGGTCTTACGGATTATGGTCAGAGCAATATCGGCGATATCATTTATCTCGATTTCGTTCCCGCAGGTACCGTTGTGAGAAGAGGTGACCGCTGCGGTTCCATAGAATCGGGCAAATGGGTAGGCAGTCTGCTTGCACCGATTTCGGGCATTATAGTCGAAACAAATAGTGAGGCGAAAGCCGATCCGCATAAAGTTAATACGGATCCATTTGGTGATGGATGGTTGTACCGGATGGAACCGGCAGACCGTAAAGAGATAACCCATCTGATGAATTTGGATGCTTATAAAGCTTGGATTCAGGAGCGAATCAGCGGGAAAGCAAAGGATGCGGAAATTTTATGAAGCAGATTTGGCGGCTTTTGGATACCGGCGAACTGCCGGCGGCAGACAATATGGCTCTGGAGCGGGTTATCCTGACTGCCCGCAGTTGTAATCTAATCCCGAATACCTTGCATTTCCTGCAATTTTCTCCTCACTGTGCTCTGGTCGGCTACCACCAGGCCGTGGAACTGGAGATAGAAGAAGATTACTGCCGGGAGCATGGCATAGACATCAACCGCCGCATCAGCGGGGGAGGTAGTATATACATGGATGAGGGACAATTGGGATGGGAAATCTTTGCCTTGAAGAATACGCCGGGAATTCCCAAACGGCTGGATGATATGTACCGGCTGATGTGCGAGAGCGTGGTCAATGGTCTTTCCAGATTGGGAATTGACGCCCGTTACCGCCCGCTCAATGATATCGAGGTTGGCGGACGTAAGATTTCCGGTACCGGCGGCACGGAGATGGGTAATGCCCTGCTGTATCACGGGACCTTACTCACAGATTTCAATGTGGATACGATGATCGCCTGTCTGAAGCTGCCCTTGAAGAAACTGGAAGATAAGCAGATCCGGTCTTTTAAAGAACGAGTGACCTGCCTTAAGGAGGTGCTGGGCTATGTTCCTCCCCTGCCGGATATAAAAAAGGCCATGGCACGTGGTTTCGCCGAAGTTCTAAATGTGGAGCTTATGCCCGGCGCTCTAACCGGTGAGGAAGAAACTCTGATGACCGGAGAATTGCCTAAATTCCGATCTGCGGAATGGATTCGCTTACCGAGAGTATTGCAGGAAAGTAATTTAACAGTGGCGGACTATAAGGCTCCGGGTGGATTGATCAGGGTTTCTCTGCTTATCGACCATCTGCGTCAGCGCATCAAGAGTGCTTTCATTACCGGTGATTTTTTCGCCTATCCGGAACGAAGTATCCTGGATCTGGAGGCTGCTTTGAAAAATTCTTCCAGCAGGCCGGATGATGTCCGGGAAACAGTACGTCGTTTTTTTGCCGGCAACGATGTGCAGATTCCGGGGGTGGCACCTGATGATTTCTATCAGGCCCTCAGTCTTGCCATTGCCGCACAGAGCAGTAATGAAAACAACGGAGGAAATAATGCAAACCGATAGAGAAAGTCCGCAATTCGTCCAGACTAGTCTGGCCGGAGCAATATCTCTGGGTCTGGAGAATGGCCGGTTTATGCCGGAAGTTCGGTGTACCTGCCTTAATCTCTTGTTAACTTATAGCGGGGGTTGCCGGGCATCATGCAGTTATTGTGGATTGGCGAATAACCAAGGCACGGATAAATCCAAAACTTTCATCCGGGTCAAATGGCCCATATATTCTTTAACGGAAATACTCACGAGGGTAAAGGTCAGCGGGAATTCCTTTGAACGCGTGTGTGTATCAATGATTACCCATGGCCGCGCGCTTGAGGACACCTGTGCAGTTATACAACGGGTGCGGGAAAGCGTTGACCTGCCTGTGAGCGCTCTTTTGGCGCCGACTGTTATGGCAGGGCGAAATGATCTGAAAAAAATCCGGTCAGCGGGCGCTGAGCGTGTAGGCATTGCCATTGATGCGGCAACGGAAGAATTATTTATCCGGCACCGGGGAGCGGGAATCGGCGGACCCCATAGATGGGATATATACTGGGGTGGTGTAATCGGTGCCGTGGAAGTATTCGGCCGTTATATGGCCGGGATTCATCTGATTGTCGGTCTGGGTGAAACCGAAGAGCAAATGGTCCATGCCATTGCCTGTGCTTACCGTCTGGGTGCCATGACCCATTTGTTTTCGTTTTTTCCCGAAGGAGGCAGCAGGCTCGCGGATAATCCTCAGGCACCTTTGGGACAATATCGCCGTATCCAACTGGCACGTTATTTGATTAATGAAAATATTGCCGATGGCAGTGTGTTTCGTTTTTCCCCCGCCGGACAAATTATTGATTTTGGCATGGATATTGAACCATATCTCTGGAAAGGAGAAGCGTTTATGACATCGGGTTGTCCGAATCGAGAAGGTAAGGTAGCCTGCAATCGGCCCTTCGGCAACGAAAGAGCCAGTGAGCCGATGCGCAATTACCCTTTCCAGCCCGGACCAAAGGATATCGAGAAAATTAATTGTCAGATATGGGATGGAAGGTAATATGGCCAACCGTGAGGCGATGATTTCCCAGGCCTGGAAAATTCGGCGGGAATTCAAGCCGGAAATATTATTTGCCGTACCCGGTGTGAAACATTACGATAATCCGCATTATTCCAATCGACCGTTCTCTTTTGCCAACTTAAGTGTTACCGGGGAAGCCTGTTCCTGCCAATGCGCTCATTGCAAGGGATCTTTGCTCTCAACCATGATTGGGGTCGAAAACCCGCAGGCGATGTGCAGAGTGGTTGATAAGCTCTCGGAAAAGGACTGCCGGGGTATTCTGATAAGCGGTGGTGCCGATGTCAGTGGAGAAGTTCCGCTCGCCTCCTTTAGTGAAGCGATCGGTTATGCCAAACAGAAGGGGCTGACCGTGCTGGTGCACAGCGGCCTGATTCGGCGGAAAACGGCCGCCATGCTCAAAAAATCCCGCGTAGACCAGGTGCTGATGGATGTAATCGGTGACGAAGAAACGATCCGCGAAGTATGTCATCTCAACAGGAAACCGGAAGATTATCTTCAATCCATGTGCTACTGTCGTGAGGCAGGTTTGAGTATTGCTCCCCATATCGTAATTGGTTTACACTTTGGTCAAATTCGGGGAGAATATAATGCTTTGGAAATGATCAACAAGGTCAGTCCGGAAACTATCGTGTTAATTATTCTGAATCCTGTCCGCGATACCGCTATGGCGGGGATTTCACCTCCCTCTTTGGACGATGTTGCCGGAATAATGGCGGCCGCACGGGTTTTAAATCCTCTGACGCCGATCACTCTGGGGTGTGCCAGACCACCGGGACAATACAAACGTGACGCGGAGAAAAGGGCCATTGATTGCGGTGTGAATGGAATTGCTTATCCCGATGAAACAGCGGTTGATTATGCGGAGAGCAGAGGTCTGAAAGCGATTTTTTCCGAAGAATGTTGCTCTCTGCTGGGGAAAAACCATTCCGGGATAGAAGCTGGAAGATGAAAAATGTTCGGAAATTCAGTAAGTAAATATACCTGCGTTACAGAAAGCCTGCCCGTAAACAACAATTAAAAAACTTGATTTCTATTTCAGGCCGGTTATCGCACGGGGATCACGAGTGGGCCAGCGGCCGGAATCCACTTGTGCCAGGAAATCAGCAATGATGGCATTGAATTTGTCCGGTTCTTCCAGATTGATGGTGTGTCCGCAATTAGGCATGACGGCAATTGCGGAGGCCGGTATGTTTTGTTTCAGCAAAACTGCAGGCAGTAGACAGGGCCAGTCCTCGTCGCCTGTCATAATCAGTGTCGGTACGGTCAGAGCCTTCATGTGATCCGTCAGATCGTAGAGCGATGGCCGTTTTTTCTGGCAGCCGAGCATAGTGTTGGCGGAACCTGTGGCGGAATGAGAGGCAAGCATGCTTTTGAATTCAGCAAATCCTCTCGGATCATTATTTTCCAATTGTACGCGGGTGGGACCGTACGCATATTGGTCGGCGAAGAAGGCCATACCTTTTTCCAGGATGAGCGCGGCAATTCTTTCTGCTTCCGCTTGAAACTGTTTGTATTGCGCCGGTTCGGCACCGTAGCCGCAGCCGCAGATGGTGAGGGAAAGAGCACGCGCCGGATGAAGAAAGCCAAAGAATAATGCGGCATAGCTTCCCATCGATAAACCGATTACATGTGCACGCCCGATTCCGAGATGATCGAGTACCGCAGCAATGTCATGGGCAGCACGGTTTTGAGAGTATAAGGCTACATCGTCAGGTACATCGGACGGTGTATAGCCGCGGGCGTTATAGGTGATGACACGATAGCGTCTGCCGAAATGTCTGACCTGTGGCTCCCAGCTGCGGAAGTCACCGGCGAATTCATGGGCGAATATAACCGGCGTACCTGATCCGGTTTCTTCGTAATATAGTCTTACTTTATCATCGGTAACAAGGTACGGCATTATTATTTCTTCCTGGAAAGAGATTTTTTCGGTTAAATTAAGTATATAAAGGCGGTTAAGGTGTGTCAAGATCATATGTCGAATAATTTAAATAAAAACTTGACATTAAAAAAGTCATTTACTATTATACAAAATAATTCGCAAGATGAAATATGTAGATTCCGCAGTTTGTTATGTATAAATTATTTTATTAATTTAATTGTAACATACAAAACAGCAGATAATCATTCCGGTGCAATTGATAAAACGGAATGCCATATTCATTACTCATGACCGAATTTAAGGAAGATTATAAAATTATTATTGATTGCCTGCCGGACAGCGTAATTGTTCTGGATGAAGCAGGATATGTTGTTTATGTCAATCAAATCGGACAAGCTGCAAAAATAATTCCCGCATCTGTTTTGGGCAAGTCATTAACAGAAGTCTTTTCATTCTCCGCATTTCAGAATGTAATTGATACACAGGATCAGGGATCCCATGAATTCGACTGGAACGGCCAAAGTTATTGTGCGAATTATCGCACAATCAAACCGGACGGTCATGCTGTGTTCAGGTTAATCATCCTTCACGATATATCGAAAATCAAAAAATTGGAAAAAATGAACAGCGATTTGTCCGATGCCTTCAAATTTTCTCATGACGGTATGTTTATCTGTGATGGAAACGGTGTGGCCAAAAAATATAATGAAGCCTATTGCCGTATTACCGGAATCGGTGCCGAAGAAATGATCGGTTTATCCATGACGGAAGTCATCAAAAAGGGATATGTATCGGAGTCGGCCACCCTCAAAGCACTGCAAACGCGTAAACCTGCGACAACCATGCCGCAATTGAAGAGCGGCAATAAAGTGATTATTACATCGACGCCGGTATTTGATGAAAATAACAATATTGTCCGGATAGTTGCCAACGTTCGTGATATTACCGAACTTTTAGCAATAAAAGGCCAGATGGAACAGGTGAAGGAACTCTCCGAGCGGTATTATTCGGAAATCATTCATCTGCGTAGTCAAAGTCTGAAAATAGACGGGTTTATTACGGAAAGTTCCAAGATGCAGGATATTGTTTCCACGGCGCTCAAAGTTGCGGCGACGGATACAATCGTACTTATTACGGGTGAGTCCGGTTCCGGCAAAGAAGTGCTGGCCAGGATCATTCATGCCAACAGCGAGTTCAAAGATGGACCTTTTGTAAAAATTACCTGCAGCGCCATTCCCGAAACATTGCTGGAAAGCGAATTGTTTGGCTATGAAAAAGGAGCATTTACCAGCGCTCAGAAAACCGGCAAGATCGGACTGTTTGAAGTTGCCTCCGAGGGTACGCTTTTTCTGGATGAAATCGGGGAGCTTCCTCTGCTGATGCAGACCAAATTGCTCGGAGTTCTGCAGGATATGAAATTTACCAGGCTTGGCGGGACAAAGGAAATAAAGCTCAATGCCCGCATCGTTGTGGCTACAAACAGAGAGCTGGAAGAAATGGTCGGCAATCATCAATTCCGGAAAGATTTGTTTTATCGAATTAATGTTGTCGGTCTTAAAGTTCCTCCGCTTTCGGAAAGAAAAGATGATATTTTACCACTTGTTAATTATTTTTTACGGAAATTTAATGAAAAATACAAAACATCCACCACCATATCGCCGCAGGTAATGAACGCGTTTCTTAATTACGAATGGCCGGGTAATGTCCGGGAATTGGAAAACCTGATGAAACGTCTGATTATTCTGGCGCCGAATGAACAGGTAACAATGGATATGATGTCCGATGTATTTTGGGGAAGGCCGAACATGACCAATACCGCCACTGCCAGTGTTGGTTTGAAAGATGTCCTGGAAAATGTCGAACGCCGCTTGATTCAAAGTTGTCTGAAAAAAGGATACAGCAGCTATAAAATAGCAAGGGAATTGAGCATCAACCAGTCTACGGTCATAAGAAAAATGAAGAGACTGGGGATAAAACAAATAGCTTAATACAAGTTATATTAACTGAGTCGTCTCTTTTCCACTTGCCAAAAATTATTTTATATCAGCTGCGCCGCCCGGTATCCTTGTTTGGTGGCTTCCGGCATCCGTTTCGGGTCTGCACAGTCGCCAACAACAAAAAGTACCGGCACAATATCCTGTAATTCGTCGGCAAGCTTCATGTTTTTTTCGAAACCCATAGTTACGGCAACCGTGTCCGCTTCGCAAGTAAACTCGGTTCTGTCCGCTCTTCCAACTTTAACCCCCTTGTCGGTTATGGCCAGCACTTTAACCGGCGCTTCCATCTGAACACCGGCTTTCTTGAGTTTATTTAAAGTATGAAAGCGGTCGCTGGGGCCCACATCAAACCCAATTTTCCTTTTCTCTTCAAAAATGGCGAGCTTCCGGTTATGTTTAGTAAGCTCAAGAGCCAGATCACATCCGGGAAGGCCGCCACCCACGATGGCTACGCGGCTGCCGAAAGGCCAGGGGAAAGCCATCATTTTGTTAAGCAATCCCGGCGAATAAAAGAATTTCAGAAAAATTGCTCCGGCCGTAAACATTGCCCTGTTGATGAATCCTGATTTTTTGGGGATAGTGCCGGACAACAATTCAAAAAAATCATGCGAGCGCACCACATTGTCGCCGTCAGCACCCGGAACGTTAAGTTCAATGGGTAATCCTCCTACGGCAATGATTACGGCATCCGGTTTTTCCTTTTTGACCAGTTCGGATGTTATGGTTGTGTTGAGAAGCAATTTAATATTGGGTGTTTTACGCAATTGGTTTTGATAGTAGTCGGTTAATTGCTGATACAGCGGGCTGAAAACCGCGCTCATAGTGAGGCACCCGCCTATTCTGGGACTTCTTTCATAGAGAGTAACATCATGTCCCCGCTTGGCTGCCGTCAGTGCGGCTGAAAGTCCCGCCGGTCCACTGCCTGCAATCATTACCTTCTTCGGTTTGGGCGCAGGTTCCAGGGGTATCGCAATTTCCGGTCCGAGCCGCGGGTTGACGCTGCAGTATTCCAGTCCGATAGACCGGCCCACTACGTCATCAAGACACCGGCAACAGCAGATGCATCGGCGGATATCCTCTATTCTTCCTTCTCTGGCCTTGCTCACGAATTCGGGATCGGCGATAAGATAACGTGCCCCGCCGATAATGTCGGCTTTCCCTTCCGCAAGAGTTTTTTCCATGATCAGAGGATCGGTGTAACGATAGGCTGAAATCAGAGGAACGGTGGCTACTTTTTTGAGCTCCGCCGTTATAAACGACCAGTATCCCTCTGAAACATCTTTTGTAATCAAGGGTATGGATGTTTCATGCCAGCCTACCTGGCAGTTGAGCCATGATGCTCCGGCCTTTTCCAGAACAGGAATAATCTCTCTGGCGTCGGACAGATCATTACCGCCGGGAATATAATCAACCGGTGAAAATCTGACAAGTACCGGAAAATCATCCCCGCAGGCTTTTTTAATTGCCTGAATGTCTTCGACCAGAAACCGGCACCTGTTCTCAATACTTCCACCGTATTTATCCGTCCTGTTATTAGATGCTTTGGAAAGAAAATGACTGATGGGGTTGCCTATTCCGGCCAGAATCTCGACGGCATCAAATCCGGCTTTCTGCAAAATAGTTGCGCTTTTCACCTGCTGAGAGATGAAGATTTGAATATCTTTTTCCGACATAACCTGACGGGGAGAAAGTCCCTTGTGAAAAACCATCTCCGAGGCTCCCCATTTGTGTTCCGGCTCAGCAATGTTTCTTCTCCATTGGCCGATGGTTATCATCTGTCCCACAAGTAATGTATCATACCGGTGCACAACTTCCGCAAGCTTCTGCAGATCGGCAATATGTTCTTCTAAATAGGCTGCGGGGTAATGTTCACTTTCCGGATCCCGGGGATAAAAACTTACGGACGTGCAGATAAGTGCCACGCCGCCTTTGGCTCTTTCTTCCAAATAATTAAACAGCCATTGTGAAGGTTTGCCGCTTGCGGTAGCATAGTCACCGCTTGGTGCCGTGGAAGTCATAATTAATCGGTTCTTCAGTGTGAACCGGCCCACTTTTATTGGTGTAAATAAATGCGTTAACTGATACAAATAAAATTCTCCCTGATCAGATTATTTTTGCTTTTTTATAAAATTTTTCAATCGGTCGTTTGTATCGGTAATCACAAATCTGGTTTGAGCTTCCATCTTCAAACCATCTTCCAGCGTCATGCCCATGCCTGTATTATAGAGGTGCTTTATTGCAGCGATCGCTTCCAGACTGTTTTTGAGAATATCTTTAGACAGACAAATAACGGTTGTTTTCAGCTGATCTTCCGGGACCACGCGATTGAGAAGGCCCATATCTCTGGCTTCCTCGGCCGAAAAGATTCTGGCTGTGAAGGACAGCTCTTTGGCGTTTCGCCAACCGACCATCCGGGGAAGGCGTTGACTCATCCCCCAGCTTGGTCGAATTCCCCAGCGCGCGTGAGTATCGCCGAAAGTTGCATTCTCGGAGGCCACAACCAGGTCAAAGGAAAGCAATGTTTCCAGTCCGCCGGTAATGCAAGGGCCGTTGACCATGGCGATTGCAACTTTCGGAACGGTTTGAATGGCTTCGATGAGCGCATTTGCGTGGACGTCATAATCAGGTCCTACTTCACCGCCCGCAAATTCTTTGCCGTCCAGTTCTTTTAAGTCCAGACCGGTACAGAAAGCGCGACCGGCGCCTGTAACTACGATCACTCCAACCTCCGTATCTTTGCCGGCTTCAAGAATCGCCTCTCTCCATTCGTTCAGCATGGTTGCATTCAATGAATTCATTTGTGCGGGGCGATTAAGGGTAATCCAGGCAATACCACTTTCTTTTTCATATTTGATGTAAGTATAGACCATGGTTTTTCTCCTTCCTGCAAAAATTCCAAGACAATAAAACACGGTTTTGATCTTCCGGTAAAGTATTTTTCCATGGTTATCGGAAGAAATATTAAGGCACATAAAAAGCCCCCGGAAAGATTGATCTTTCCGGGGGCTTGGGGAAATCATTTTACTATTTAAACGGGATCAACAGATCATTTATTTTGAGAATACCGTTTTCCAATCAAGCGATGATTCGGAAATGATATCAGAAATCCTTTCTTTTCTTCCAGGCCTCCTGATAAAGCCGCATGACGCACAGGAAGATGG
>MVRV01000105.1 GCA_002068015.1 Smithella sp. PtaU1.Bin162 | reverse complement strand
CATTGATCCAGCCTTTTTGACTAACTACATCACCCTCTTTTTCTTATTCAAGACTTTTGAGATGCGTTCTAATAAAGTATATTTTTCGTTTTTCTAAATTTTGCAGGTGAAACATCACAGATTTTCTTAAAAATTTTTGAGAAATAATAACGATCGCAAAATCCGGTAGTTAAAGCGATTTCATCAATGGTCAGATTTGAATATTTCAGCAATAAGGACGCTTTCTGTACCCGCTTAAATTTCAAATAATTCTGAGGAGAATCCCCGGTTTCTTTTTTAAATAATCTTATAAATGCATTCGTACTCATGTTGACGTGTTTTGCCATAACTTCGTTAGATATGGGTTCAGGTAGCTTTTTTTCAATAAACATCAGTATTTCAATAATTTTTCTATTTGTGCCGTGGATAGCCGGTATTTTCTCGCGCGGAACTAAGCTTAGCAATATGCTGATTAATACTCTTGCTTGTAAACCAAAATATACCGAGTGAACAGTTTCCGTTTTTACGGTATGGACAATCTTATCTATAAGCATCTTTAAAACCGGGTCTATTGGAAAAATAATTATCTGAGATTTAATTGTATTAAAAGGAGAGGCAACCAGGAAATGGAAAAAAAGTTGAGTCATTGCCTGGGTATTTCCTGTAGAAAAATTTACTCCAGGCGAGATTAAAAACAATTTTGCAGGAGTCAAAATATATTCTTCATGGGAAGTTTTTATTGTAGAATTTTCGTCAAAGTTATAATAAAGTCGCCAGAAACCGGATGAAAGATTGGCATGCCGCCAGTTATCAACTGTTTTAAGATCACAATAAAGTAGTCTTATATCAGGATTATAATAATAATCCGTATAGTCTAAATTCTGTTTCATAATAATCTCATTATAATGTTTGAAATATACACAAATAAAGTTGTAATTCCTATTTATTTTGTAACTAACTCAATGTACCATATATATTAATAAATAAAATGTCAAAGGTAGATTTCAGTCAATAAGACAATTTTAAGATTTTCAAAATAAATTTTTAATTTAAAGCAGGGGTATCAAATGAAGGGAGCGAAAATAATGTCAAATAAAAAGAAAAAGTTCACACTCCTCGAGCTTCTCGTTGTGATCTCTATCATTGCCATACTTGCCAGCATGCTCCTTCCGGCTTTAAACGGAGCCAGGGAGAAAGCAAAAAGTACATTTTGTCTGAATAACTTAAAACATATTTATTTTGGAGTGATCCAATATGCCGATTCTTATAACGGGTATATACCGGCAATGGGGAATGATTACTGGGTAAGAGATATTGCTCCTTATGTAGGACTGACGTACAACTCTTGGTTTATTGACTTGCCTCGTCGTACTATGGATGGACTTTTTATATGTCCCAGAACCCGTCCATACGCGACAGACCCGTCAAAGCCTACTCTGACCTCATATTCTCCGACTGTAGGGTACTGGGCTTCGGACTTCGGGGCGGGGTGGGTACCGATAGATGTGGGTGTCGGCGGCATTGACAAAAGAAATATTGCCAAGAGATTGGCTGTCATAACTCCAGGATCCGTAATACTTTATGAAAAAGCGTTGTATCAGGCCGATGGAGGTTATTTTTCATTTCCCGGCCTAGTTTCAGATCCCCGTTATGTTTATCTTGCTGATCATCCTGATTACTGTATTGATCTGCGGCATGGCCGGAGTGCAAATTGTCTGTACATAGCGGGAAATGCCAAAAATTTGCATTATGGAGTTCCCTTTTCTGCAAACTGGGTACCAATCGAATAAATAAGGTTATATAAAATCCGGGTTTTTAGGAAATTCATATCGCCTCTCCATCGACTTTTACCATCAGGGGCCATGGAAATCACCCCTATAAATTGAGAAAAAATCCATAAAATAAAACATATTAGGAGATTGAAATGATCCAGATAAAAAAAATTTTTCTACTAGTAATGTGCGGCATTACCATGAACGGCCTAGCGGCAGCAGACGCGGGCTTAAAAGGCCCCGTTCCGCCTTTTATGGCCAGTGATACGGCCCCAAAACAGCCGGCAAGCATGACGGCGATAGTACCGCAAATAACGGACAATGAAATAACCCTGGGCAGTAAGAGTCTAATCTGCCAGCCTTCCGGCAATTTAAAATTGCTGCAGTCTGGTAAGCAGTTGGCCGAAATGTACCTCTGTCCCTACATTTCCGGTTCTTATGGAAATTGTACCGACAATAAAACGGAACTGCTTAAAGACAAAAAAACAATCAAATGTATCGCCAAAATTCCGGTTGACCATAATACTTACGGAAAATATATTCAACAGCTGACCCTGCTGCCGGATAATCGAATTCAATTTGAGCTTTCCTTTGAGCTGCCGCCGGGAACGGATAAGCAATTATTCAACCAGCATTCATTTTTTCGCATACTGGTTCCGATCGGTATTTGCGAGGGGCAAAAATGTGTCATTAACGGCAACCAAGATTATCGGTTTTCAAATGAGATGGCGCCAATTGCCGATAGAAGCAAATTATTATCCGCCAGCTTCGCTACCACGGTGGATTTTATTCCGGACAATAAGCCGGCCGGTTTCAAAATCGCCATTCTTGATGAAACCCAAACCACTGTCGTCACCCTTTATGAAAACCGCTACAAGAGCAATTATACCTATCAGAATGTTGAGATCCGCATTCTTCCCAGCCAAGCCGACGGAAGGATGACGTCGTTCATTCTGGATTTAGGCGACCTCAATCCGGCTCCAGCCGACCGCGGGGATTCCTATTGCGGTATTGATTTTTGGGGTTCCGACCGGATGCATGTTCCGGAATATAACCTTTCCCGCAACCTCCTCCAAAATCCATCTTTTGAAGGTGGGATGCATTACTACGCGATAGCTAATCACGGTAACTATTATCCGCCTCAGGAAGACTATGCGGTTGATCCGGCAACGGCTAAATTCGGCCGTCGGTCGCTGAAAATAACTCCCCAGGATCTTTCCGGACCCTATCCGGCCGGACTGGGTACCTTTGTCATTCCAGTTACCACCGGGAAAGAATATACGTTCAGTTTTTATGCGAAAGCTGACCGGCCGGGACTAAGGTTAGTGGTAGAAAGTATAACCGCCAAGTGGCCGGTCTTTCCCTTGCTCGGGAAAACATGCGTACCGACGCCGGAATGGACGCGCTACAGTTATTCTTTCGTCGCTCCGAATAGTTGCGTCAGCCTGAGTTTCAGGGGCTACTATACCGACGCCCAGAACCGGGACGGCCACCTCTGGGTGGACGGCTTGCAGTTGGAGGCGGGGAAATTAACCGATTTTACCGAAAAACCGCTGTTGGCGGAATTGGTTACCAATAAACCGGGAAATTTTTTCCAGCCTGATGATCCAATAGTCAGCAAACTGATAATCCACGGCAAGCCGGGCACCCAAGGCAGCATGGATTTGCAGCTGAAGGATTTCTTCGGAGAGCTTCTCTGGAAGGCTAAATATGACTATACGATCGATGTCAAGGGTGAAGGCGAATTATCCCTTCCCCTGGATAACGCCTTGAAATCGTATTCTGGCATTTTTGTTCTCGAAGCCGCTTACAGGTCCGCGGACGGTTTTGCGGATAAAGATTATTTCCGCCTCAGCAAAATGAAGTTTCTCCGTAATGAGCACGCCAATAAAAATATAACTGCTGACGATTGTGTTGGTAATAGATTATGGTGGAGCCGCTGGAAAGAAATAGGCTTGGGGGCAGTGTCTTATTACTGCCTTCATGAAGCTTTAAGTTATGTTGAGCACCGAGAACACTTGAACAAAGATAAATTTGAATTTACCGGTCTCATGGTTATGGATGACGCATTTGACGGCAGCATTATCATCAATAACGGTTTTTACTATGATCAGACCAAAAATAAAGTATTGATTTCCGGATTAAAGGCCATGGATAAGATAACGCCTGAAACCGAAAAGGCGGTAGAAGAAGCGGCCTATGAAAAAGCTAAAAGTCTGCCGTGGATTCAATGTTGGAACTTCGAGGGCGAATGTATGCCGCGTTTTACTAAGCTTTTGCCGGAAAAAAATGTTTCCGATTTCGTCAAACTGTTGATGGCGACCTATCGGGGCGTCAAAAGATTCAATCCCAAGTTACAAGTGATGCTCTCTCAAGGCCCCTGTAATATGATGCCGCAGGGCGGGATCCGGGAAGTGGATATGTATTTAAAGGCGATAAACGGCAGGATTAAATTTGACGGAATCGGAATTCATCCTTATCGGGCGAAACCAGAGGACCCCGATCTGGATGACGATACCCAGGTTTTATTTAAAATGCTGGATAGACACGGCTATAATTCATGCCCGGTTTACTGGTATGAAGGAATTCTCCATACGCCGTATATCATACCCAGCTGGGATCTGGACTCCCATAAAGGTTGTTCCAGCGTCCATTTCCGAGCTGGTACGGTATCCTATGATATGGGCTGGGGAGAAAAAATCTGTGCGGCTTATTACGCGCGGAGTTGGCTGGTCGCCTTTAAATATCAGGATAGAATCAAAACCTATGCCGGGTGGGCCAGTTCTATTAATAGTCTGATGCTGGACTATGACATGGTTCCCTTTGCGCTGCAGAAAATTCCCAATACTCTGGGTAATATTCTGGGCAATGCGCGCTTTAAAAAGGACGTCCGGTTTGCGCCCTATACCAGAGCGTATGTTTTCGAAGATAAAGACGGCACTCCGGTGGCGGCGGTGTGGTCGTATATCGACAAAGTGGACCGCGGCGAAAAGCCCTGCCCGGTCGCTGAAATCAGCTTTAAAGCCGAAAATCTGACCTTTGCGGACCTGATGGGAACCGAAAAAACGGCGCCCCGGAATCAAGCCGGCAATTATCTGGTGCCGATATCGCCGTTTCCGTTATTTATCCGGGCCCCGCAAGGTCAGCTTAACGAGTTGCTTGCTGCACTCTCCGACGCCAGACTCCTCAACATAAAAAGCAATCCGATCAACTTAGCCGCGCAGTTGGTCGATACTAAACAGGTGATTATCTGGTTGACCAACCAGCTTACCCGGAGGATTGCCGGAATTCTGGAAATAGGCGGACGGACGGAAAAACTTGATTTGTCCGAAAAAGAAACCAAGAAAATTCCTTTGATGCTGAATCGCCAGGTAACGGTTGAAAAGATCAGGAAATTTAACATTCCGTTGTCGTTTGAGTACCCTAATGGCGACAAAAGCAGCGTGGAGTTGTCTTTTGAAGCATTTGCTGCGACAAAAGTCAAACCGGACACCATAAAAATAGACGGTGACTTGGAAGATTGGAAAAATATTCCTCAAATTCCGATAGTCAACAAGGTTATAGCCAAAAAATCCAAGGAAGACCAGGAACCTTGCGGCTATGCCGGTGATTTCAGCGCCAGTTTCAGTATCGCTTGGGATGATGAAAAACTCTATCTGGCGGTAAGGGTGATCGATGATAAACTATATTTGAGTCCCGGCAAAACCTGGGATCAGGATTCGCTGCAGGTGTACTTCGATACGCAGTGCAATGCCCGGTTGAAAGCAACGAAAGGCTTTGACACGGACGACTACAACTATGATTTTTATTTTGACCGGCAGAAAAACAAACTGATAGCGTTCAGGAGGTACACGCCGGAAGAACAGTTGACCGGCGGGGTATACTGTCTCAAAAATAACTGCGTTGAGTCCAATGTCGAGACCGCTTTCCAGACGACGTCAAACGGTTATATTTATGAAGTCGCTTTCCCTAAGCGGTATCTCGAACCAATACGCTTCGAGAAAAATACGACCGTCGGCTTCGGCATTTATTTAAATGACGCCGACGAGGCGAAAGGCTTTTATCCGCCCAAACAGGGACTCAGTCTCACGCCGGAAGGTACGGCATGTTTCATGCATCCTGATCTCTATCCAGCAATGATCCTAACCGAATAAAAGGACAATAACTTATGAAGGTTCTATTGCAACATAACGCCCTCAACGTGGAGGAGTGGCTCGAACAACATTATCTTGACGGGAACGGTATAGTTTATACCTTTCTTGATAAGCAAACCTGCCAGCCGCCCGAGGAAGCACTTTTTCACGACACCGGGCCGCGAAAAAATGTGTGGGATTTTTCCGTAGAAGGTTTTTCCCGTAGCGAAGTGGCCGCTTATGAAAATTGCGGCATGTGTACCGGGTCTTACCTGCAGGCGCTCCTGTTTCGCTATCGGGTTGAAAAAGATTCGGTGGCCCTTGACCGCGCCGGGCGTTGTTTCAGGGCGCTCTGCTATATTTATGAACTGGGAAAACAGTTTGAGGAAGGGTTTTTCCCGAAAATATACGGTAATCGTTTTTCTTATGAGACCAGTACTGACCAGGTACTTTACACGGTCATGGCCCTGGATAAATTTTATGAATACGCGGCACCCCAGGAACAAGCCGCGATTCGGGTTATGATTCCGAACATGGTTATGTTCTGGGTCAAAAGGAATTACCGGTATACGTATTTTGGCCGCCAGGACATGCAGTGGCCTCTGGTGAGATTCCCGTCCCTGTTGTTGCTGGCTTACCAATATTCCGGAACCGAAAAATTCAGAAAGGAGTATGATCGTCTCCTTGCTCAGGGCCTTACCAGAGAGCCGGAATATACCACTATCGCCCGACGCAAAAAGCCTGATGATTATGAATTCAAACATGGTGCCTGGCTTATAAACGGGATGGCAGACAGTTTTACCATGGATGTTATAGAACTTGATTATCTTTTGACTAATGATTCCCGCAACCGGCTTTATCCGGCGTGGAAAGAATCCGTTCTGGAAATCTGGAATGATGCGAAGCTCACTCTCGCACCTAACGGTAAGTACTATACACAGGTTTGGGTGGATCTGAAAACGGGAGAAATTCGCCGGCTTCCCTGCGGGGAGGAAGATTCTTATCAACCCGGAGTGGAGTCAGGCTGGAGTACAATGATCGTGCGCGGGGCGGTGACGGCGGCAAAATACTATCCCGGGAATGAGATCATTAAAAACGCAGTGATAAAAGTGCTACGAAGTCTCGGTATTAAAGATTTAACCTATTATGACGAACCCGACCGGTTGCTGCCGGAATATCGCTTTAAGACCCGGTTCCTGAGCGGCGATTCCATTACCAACTGGCTGTGGGCGTACTGGCAGGGCAGATATCAGAATTTGATAACGGAAACAGAATGAGCAACGACAGCTAAAACAGACGGTGTCCCTATAACTAATCTAACGGGGAAAAACGCTTCGGAAACTTTTTGGAAAGATTAAATTGAGTACATTGGAATTATATCATGAAAAGCAAAAAAATAAACATAAAAAATGACCCATATTCAATAGATAAGTCGGCTTGGTGGGGAGGACGCGGACTGTGGCCGTGTAATTGGATCTCATTTCCGGAACCAACTGAAAAACCGTTTATTGCCGTCTATTGTCTTGACTTCAATTTCGTCAAAGACGAACAGGTAAGGGTACATGTGGCGGCAGATGAACACTATGAGCTTTATTTCGACGGCGAGTTGATAGGTAGAGGAAATGATAAAGGTGATTTCAGCAATTGGTATTATGACACTTATGAACTCAATATAAGCCAAGGCACCCATGTTCTTGCCGCGAAAGTCATTTCATTAGGAAAACTTGCGCCGTTAGGCCGGTTATCCCTCTGCCATGGCTTTATTTTATCTCCTGAGGAAGAAAAATTTCAGAAATTGCTGGGTACCGGCCTGGCAAACTGGAAAACACAAAAAATAAACGCTTATACTTTTAAAATCCTTCCTGATGATGAGTTCTGGTTTGCCGTGGCTCCCAGCCAGCTCACGGATGGAAATAAATATAACTGGGGGATTGTATATGGAAAGGGGGAAAATTGGGTAACGCCCGATATTCTCCATCAAGGTAGAAACGGTTTTCTAAGAAATGAGTACGATTTCCTGAACCGGAAGATGCACCTGATGAAGCCATCGTTACTGCCGGAAATGTTTTCCAGAAAACACTTGCCGGGAAGAGTAAGGTTCGCTTCGACAAGGTACAGCTTTGATTGCGAAAAGGAAAAATTGGTTGAAACCGATAACTCGGCAACCATCATCAAAGAATGGAATGAACTGTTCCAGTACCGCAGTCTTACAATTCCAGCCAATACCAGAATCAGGGTGATAATAGATCTGGAAGATTATTACTGCGCTTATCCAGTTATCGTAGTCTCTTCCGGCCGGAACAGTCGCATTAAAATTACCTGGTCGGAAGCTTTATTCTTAAAGCTGAAAGGTCCGGAAAAAGGAAACCGGAATGAGATTTTCAATAAATATCTCCGGGGAATTGCAGATACTTTCATTGCCGACGGCGGGGAGCAAAGGGAATTCTCTACTCTTTTCTGGCGTTCGGGACGCTATCTCGAAATAGTGGTTGAAGTGGGAGAGCAAGCATTAGTAATTGAAAAATTATTGATCTCAGAAACACGATACCCGCTCGAAATGGAAAGCTCCATCGAATCCGATTGCGAACAGATAAATTCTATTATCCGGCCTTGCCTCCGCAGCCTGCAAATGTCTTCCCACGATACCTATGTCGATTGTCCTTTCTATGAACAACTGATGTATTCCGGAGACGGTCGCCTGGAGGCGCTGACAACCTACGCAATTACCCGGGACAATCGTTTACAGGAAAAAGCCATTGCCCTGTTTAATGCTTCCCGGCACCACAATGGTCTGAGCATGTCGCAATATCCCTCAAGATCAATGATGTTTCTTCCGACGTTTTCCCTATGGTGGATCGGCATGGTATATGATTATGCTCTCTGGAGGGGAAATAAACAATTTGTCGCAAGTGTAATGCCCGGACTCAGGGCAGTTATTGATCATTACCTAAGCCACATAGATCATAATGGCCTGGTAAAAAGGAAAGAAGAATACTGGAATTTTATTGATTGGGTTCCGGATTGGAAAAACGGAGTACCGCCCGGTGCAGAATACGAATACAGTTGTGTGATAAACTGGCAGTTTGTTTATGTTTTAATGCTGACGGCGAAGTTGGAAGAATATTTGGAGGAAGAAGAATTGGCGGCGCGCTGCCGGCGCTATGGTATAGCTTTAGTTGCGCAAATCAACAAATTTTTCTGGGTGCCGGAAAAGGGTTTATTCAAGGAAGATATTGCAGGAACGGCTTTTTCCGAACATTCTCAGTGCTTAGCGGTATTAAGCGGATGTTTAGATACGGAGACTTTAAAAATACTGAGCCGGACCGCCTTCAACCACGGCGAACTGATAAAAACCACTTTCTGGTTTAATCATTATTGGTTTGAAATGTGCAGAATAATGAAGCGGATTGACGTTTTATCTGATCGGCTGGAATTATGGAACGGCCTGGTAAAACAAGGCCTTAAGACCATCATTGAAAACTTTGAACCGGCTCGTTCCGAATGTCACGGCTGGGGGGCACATCCCATCTACCATGTAATTGCCTCGATAGCCGGAATCCGTCCCCTGGATTTTGGCTTCAATCAAGTAAGAATAGAACCCCAGCTTGGTAAGCTAGAGCACTTGAAAGTTAAATGTGTGCATCCGCAGGGAAATATTTTGTTTTCTGCCTGCAAGGAGAATGATACCTTTCTGTTCAATATTTCAACACCGGTAAGTGGCTGGTTTATTTCATCGGAGAAATCTTTTCCTTTAAAAGCCGGAGATAATCAGTTGCATATCAAAATATCGGAGATGAAAAATGCGTAAATATTCAGCTATTCTGGGTAATCTCGGCAATACTTGTGATCGGTTCTGCGGGAGTTACAAAGACAACCTGTCATCCCTTGAAATGCTCAAACAGGCCGGGAAAATCGACGGCATATCCGGCATTGAGCTGGTCGGCACTTGGGATATTCGCCCAGATAATGTTTCTGAAATGCAAAAAGCGCTGGACGATCTCGGGTTTGCGTGCGTATCAATCATCCCTGATCTTTTCGCAGATAAAATGTGGTGTCGGGGAAGTCTTTCCTGCCGGGACTGGAACGTTCGGAATAAGGCTATGGAATATATGCGCAGAATGTGTGATATTGCCCACGAAATGAATTGTGAAATCATTAATCTCTGGCCAGGACAGGACGGTTACGATTATCCCCTCCAGGGCGACCTGCTGGATGAAAGAAAATATCTCACGGAAAATATCGCTTTCATCGCGAACGAATATCCAAAGCTCAGGTTTGCACTTGAATACAAGGCGAAAGAACCACGCACCCATTCCTATTTGGCCCGAATGGCGGATACTTTGCTGGTGTCCCTGCAGACTGGCTGCGATAATGTCGGGGTTACTCTTGATATCGGGCATGCTTTTCTCGGCGGAGAAAACATCGCGGAATCCGTTGTGCTCGCGAAACAGGCGGGAGATAAACTTTTTCATATGCATTTCAATGATAACTACAAATCCTGGGATGACGATATGATTGTCGGTTCTATTCACAGTATTGAATATATCGAGCTGCTTTATTGGCTCGACGAATGCGGTTACGACCGCTGGTTTTCGATGGATCAGTATCCTTATCGCGAGGATGCGGCAGGCGCTATCTCTGAATCTGTGAACTGGCTTAAAAGCTTTGATGCAATCCTGAGTTTTAATCGCATCGCCATTGGCACAGCTATAAAAATGGGTGACGCGGTAAAAACTTCAAAACTTATGCGGGAGTTAATTTTCAAATCATGAACTTTTTATGGATGCAAAACTGGTGGATGGAAAAGAAAGCGCAAGTATACACCGCTCTGATCAGAAATTCAGCCGGAAAAATAGGAAAGAATTCGATTATCCGTCCACCGCTTCATAGTTATAACCTCGAACAGCTTCAGCTTGGAGAAAATTGTCTTATTAATTCCTACGGCTGGATCCAATGCATAAAAAGCTATGCCGGAGTCGAACATGATCCCAAGCTGGAAATCGGCGACAACACCAGTATCGGGCACTTCACCCATATCATCGCTTGCAGTCACTTGAAAATCGGTAAAAACGTTATGATTGCCGACCGGGTTTATATTTCCGACAACCTGCACGGCTTTGAAAACGTAAATATGCCGGTCAGCTCTCAGCCGCTCAAACTGCCAGGTCCGGTAACGATTGAAGATGAAGTATGGATTGGCGACGGAGTATCCATTCTTCCGAATGTAACCATAGGCCGGCACTCTATAATCGGCAGCAATTCAGTCGTCACCAAGGATATTCCTCCCTATTGTGTCGCGGCCGGAATTCCTGCAAAAGTGATCAGGAAATACAATTCTGAAACCAACTCATGGGAACGTGTTCGATAGGAAAAGTCAGGAAAAGAATTTGGGAAAAGGTTTAGCGTAATGAAGTTAGGCTCAAAATGAATATGAACAAGAAAATAGAAAGACACGAAACTGTGGATACCTGGAGGAAAATCTCTTGGAATATCACTTGTTTTTCTGTTTCAGAACTGAGAATTTTGAGTAAAGAAAAAAGTATGGCTGTTGTGAAAAAAATGGACTCAAAAAATCATCAATACAGGAGCAATTATTCCGAAATATTCGGTTTGAATGAATTTTCAGATATGAGAAAATCTGAAAATTATGGAGCTTGTGCGGTGGTTGATGCCAGATTGAATTGTTCCAATCTGTTTGGCAAAAGCCGGAATTCTGAACCAGCCCGGATGATCAAGAGGTGCAATGCGATAAGCGCATCCGGCAGAACGAAACCAGCAGGATGCGGGTAGGTGGATATTTCTATGATGAGGTTATTCGAAAATTTATCAATAGTTTATGAACAAAAAATTTGAACGGAGCGAGAAAAAAATGACGCAAGTCGAAACGGAAAATGGAAGGGACGAAAAAACGAAAATTTTTTCGCCGGGAGAACTTAAAAACACTAAACCTTTACAGAGTTTTTTTGAATTAACTTAATAAAATTACAAACGTTGTTAAAAATAACGGCACAAAAAGTTGATAAGGAATTTACCGATGGAAAAAAAGTTTAAATACGGATTGATCGGTTGTGGCAATTGCGGAGAAAATAAACATTTGGCTTCCTATAAAAAATTCCCGGACGAAGTAGAACCGGCAGCCGTTTTTGATGTTGATATGGGAAAAGCCAAAGCGTTAGCTGAAAAGTATGATATTCCTAAAGTATATTCTAGCTATGAGGAACTTCTTGCCGATCAGACTATCGACGTAGTTTCAATTGTAACTTCAAATGTAACGCATGCGGCAATCGCAATTGCCGCTTTAAATGCCGGCAAGCATGTTCATCTGGAAAAGCCGATTGCCATTAATGCTCTGGAAGCGCAGAGAATTGTCGATGCCAAAAATCATAGCGGCAAATTACTTATGATAGGCTTAAACAACCGCTTTACCAACGCGGCTTTGTTTGCAAAACGCTATATAGACGAAGGACATCTGGGAAGTATCTATCATGCCAGATGCGGTTGGACGCGCCGGGCCGGATGTAACGTTGCCGGAACTTGGTTTGCGGACAAAGAACTTTCGGGCGGAGGACCGCTGATCGATCTAGGAGTGCACTATTTTGACTTGACGCTTTACCTAATGGGATTTCCGGATCCGGTGTCGGTCAGTGCGTCCTGCTACGATAAGATAGCCAATCCGCTGAAAGGACAAGAAGTAGCGGGAAGCGTGATGTTGGGCAAAAATAAGGTTCAGCCAGGGGCAAAATATACTGTAGAAGACCTTGCAACCGGGTTTGTCAAACTTGACGGCGGGGCATCCGTTTCATTTGAATTCTCCTGGGCTTCCCATATCGAACGTGAAACTTGTTTTACGGAACTGCTTGGAACCAAAGGCGGAATTTCTATCAGGGACTGGGGAAAATCTATTAAAATCTTTACCGAAACTGCTGGTAATATTATTGATATAGTACCTCAGACAATAGATGATTCCGGCTGGGGCGAAAATGAAACCCGTTATTTTATAGATTGTATCAAAACAGAAAAAACTCCTTTAGCCAAACCGGAAGAAGCGGTTAAAATGATGCTGATAATAGATGCCATTTATGCATCTTCCAGCTTAGGCGGAGAAATTAAGATCACGAAACAGGAAAGGATATAAAAATATTTATGGAAAAAATCAAAGTTACAGTGTGGAATGAATTCCGGCATGAAAAGTCCAATGTAACGGCCAAGGGATTTTATCCTTCCGGCATCCATGCGCTAATTGCAGAACGGTTAAATCAGGAACCGGACATAAATGCCGGGATTGCTGCTCTTGATGATCCGGAACAGGGACTTTCGCCGGAGGTATTAGAACAAACGGATGTCTTAACCTGGTGGGGACACGCGGCTCATGATGAAGTGGAAGACAAGCTGGTTGACCGTATCCAGAAACGAATCCTTGAAGGTATGGGCCTGATTGTTTTACATTCAGGTCATTATTCCAAAATTTTCAGGCGGATGATGGGAACAACCTGTCTTTTGCGCTGGCGCGAAGCACATGAAAAGGAGCGGGTATGGGTAACTTTGCCATCCCATCCGATTGCGGCTGGCGTAAGTCCATATTTTGAACTGGCTAATTCCGAGATGTATGGTGAATATTTCGATATTCCGCAACCTGATGAGCAGGTGTTCATCAGTTGGTATGAAGGCGGAGAGGTATTTCGGAGCGGTTGCTGCTTCAACCGTGGATTAGGCAAAATTTTTTATTTCAGTCCCGGACACGAAGTATATCCGATATACCACAACCAAGAAGTTCAAAAGATTCTGGTTAACGCGGTGCGCTGGGTAAAATTCCGTGGAAATGGCAGTGTTTTTCCTTTCCTGGGAGCGCAAATAAAGATTCCGCTGGAAACGATTGCTGAGAAAAATTACCATAGCGCCCCCATTGATCATCCCAACTAGGGGAGTCGTTATTTAGCAGGAAAAATATGAAATCGTACATAAGACCATAGCATTATATTAAGAATAACCATTCATGTCAGAAGTAAATGACAAAAAAATACCAGAGAAGGTTGCAGATCATGCGCCGAAGAACATTTTTTTATACCCGGAAGACCGGTTGAAAGCATTGACCATGAGTTATGATAACGGTGGTGGCGAAAACCGCCGCCTGATAAAAATTTTTAACCGGTATGGAATCAAAGGAACGTTTCACCTGAATTCCGGGCTTTTGAACAAACCCATTTATGTTCTGGCTGATAAGGTCGTTGAACTTTATCGTGGGCATGAAGTTTCCTGTCACGGTTGCAGCCATGCCAGTCTGTACCGGATCGGGCGCGAAGAGATCGTGCGGGAAATGTGGGATGACCGTCTGGCATTGGAAAATCTGGTCGGCTATCCGGTACGCGGCATGTCATATGCGAACGGCAGGTATAACCGGGAAGCGGTCAACATACTGAAAAATTTGGGTTTTGTCTATGGGCGGACTGTGCTAAGTACCGAAAATTATAATCTGCCAGACGATTTTATTACCTGGAATCCGACCTGTCACCATTTTGTTAATACGACAAAATCAACCGCCTGAAAAGGCAAAAATTTTTCAGGGAAAATAGCTTTTCAGGATTAAATCATTACCAAAACCAGGAGTGCTAATATGTTTGAAAAACTTAATTCAGAAATTTTAGAAGGATTGCGCAAACTTTCCATTCTAGATACTCATACGCATCTGACCTGCGGCAAATTGGGTGCACGCGGACTTCATGACATACTTCTCTATCATATGGTCATTGCTGACCTCTATACCGCTGGTTGTCCAAACGGAGCCCGGTTGACGGAGTTCCCAGGGTACCCCTCGGAAAAAGAAGCGCATACCCGGCTCAAGGAAGCAATTCCGTATCTGAAAAACATCAGGAATACCAGTTGTTTCTGGGGCGTCAGAACAATTCTCAAGGATCTTTATAACTGGACGGAAGAAATAGACTCTTCGAATTGGAAAGACCTAGATAACCGTATCCGTGAACGGGCGAATGACCGGAGCTGGCACCGCGAAATCGCGAAACGGGCCGGAATACAACGATTCACGACCGAGTTGGCCCGGCGTGAAGGCGGAGTTGACGATGACATGTTCCAGTATTCCATGGAATGGGCTTTTTTCACCAGAACTCAACGCAGCGAATTCGATTCCGCGCTCTATGAACTTGAGCGCTGTTGGGGACATGAACCGGGAAGCCCGATCCCCCATTCCGCCGGACATCGTCCGAAGATCGATCGTATGATCAAAACCCTGGACGACGTAAAGGCGGCGATGGCACATTATATCACTAAACTGGTAACGTCTCCGGTACTTTCCATGGCCACCCACATTTCCAGCGACATTTCTTTCCGCCAAGTAAGCGATACTGAAATGGTGAAGGCGCTGAAAAAACGTGCGAATGCCGGGGTCGAGGAGCGCGATATTTACGCTTCTTACATTCATGAGGCTTTTCTGAAAGCATTGGAACCTTACGCCGACCGAATCGTTTTTCAGTTCAGTTTGGCAGCGGAACCTCTACCTTTCAACACCGCAAGCATAGTACCGCAAAAAGCCTTGACCAGCCTTGCCGAGATAGTGGCTCGTCATCCCAGAATAAAATTTCACTGTTTCGAGGCGAGCAGGCATGCCAATCAGAGCATCTGCTCGATGTGTCGCGGGTTGCCGAATCTTTCGGTTGCCGCCTATTGGTGGCACAATTTCTTTCCCGGCGCAATCTGTCAAATCCTTGAGGAGCGCCTGGACATGTTGGCCGCGAACTGTCAGGTTGGTTTTTTCTCCGACGCTTATTGCATCGAATGGAGTTACGCGAAAGCTGAGATCATCAAACGGCAAATGGCGCAGGTATTGGCTAAAAAAGTTGCAATGGGTCAATATTCTCAGGATGAGGCTTTAGCTATTGCCCGGGATATCCTTTATGGAACTGCCCAGTATCTTCTCAAGATGGAGGCATAGAGTATAATATCAGTCAGGGGGATACCCCGTTCAGCGGTATATTCGGGCGTAAACATTTAGCTTAAAAAAGTTGAGGTAAGACACAGAATGATTATGAGATTGAAAACAACCGGTACGGAACAATGCAAATTTTTTTCGGATGAAAACCCTTTTACAAACTCTAAAGGATTGCATTACTTATCATGAAAGAACTTACAGGCAAAGAGCGCATATCGCGAATATTGAAGCGGAAACCGGTTGATCGGATTGGTTTATTTGAACATTTTTGGGGAGATACTCTCAAGACGTGGCAGGCGGAGGGACATATAAATGAGAAAGAGGACTTGACCGACCATTTCAAACTTGATATGGCGATATCTTCATGTTTTAAGATGCAGGCCAAAATTGATTTTAAAAACGAGATTATTGAAGAGGACGAAGAGACCGTTCTGGAACGGGATGGAAACGGCGCTACTTTAAGGCGGCATAAACTGCATGATGCCACTCCAGAACATGTGGACTTTCTGGTTAAGGAGTGGAAAGACTGGGAAGAACACATCAAGCCGTTTCTGAAACCAACCCGTGACAGAATAGATTTCAAAACCTACCGTCAAGATAAGGATAAAGCCAACAAGAAAGAGCGTTTTTATTTTCTGGGCGGACCCAATGTTTTCGAACTGATGCACCCGGTGTGCGGGCATGAATACATGCTTCTGGGGATGGGACTTGATCCCGACTGGATAAAGGATATGGTTGGAATTTATTCCGAACTTATTGTAAACCTCATGGAAACGCTGTTTGCCGAAGAAGGCAAACCGGATGGAATCTGGTTTTACGAAGACATGGGTTTTAAAGGGCGGCCTTTCATATCCCTAGACATGTACCGTGAAATTATTCAGCCGGGGCATAAAAAAACTATTGATTTTGCACACTCGCTGGGGCTTCCGGTGATTATGCATTCATGCGGTTTTGTCGAGCCGCTGGTACCGGGGTTTATTGAATCCGGAGTGGATTGTCTCCAAGTTATTGAAGTAAAAGCCGGAATGGATTTATTGAAACTGAAACGTGAATTCGGCGACAAACTGGTTTTCTGTGGCGGTATGGATGCCAGAAACCTGGTCGCCAACAACATTGACGCCATCCGGGCCGAACTTCACGAGAAGATCCCGGTAGTAAAAGAAGGCTACGGATACATACTTCATTCGGATCATTCCATTCCAACGGATTGTAGCTATGAAACTTACCGCTATTTTGTAGATGAGGGTTTAAAACTTGGAAGATATTAAATACAAATTAAGATATGACCAAGCGGTCGCTTATTTCAAATAAATAGACGACATATTGAAAAAAATTCAATGATTTAAAAATCTAATGCTAACTGTTTATAGCAACATTAAATTATCTTGCGGCTTGAAACCCCGCAGGCAAACCCAAAAAGGAATTTTGAAAGATGAAAAAAAGTATGTTGATCGGGGTCCAAATTTACATTCTCAAAGATCATTTGACAACACGCCAGGACATCTCTGCATCTTTGAAGAAGCTTAAGACTATCGGTCTTGAACACGTCGAAGTCTACAGTCTGGAACCGGTTGTTTCCGATTCCGATTTCGCGCAAATGCTCAAAGATGAGGGACTATCCTGTCTTGCTTTCCATTCCCGGATGATCTTCGATGCTCCGGAAAAACTGGTTGAAACTCTCGCTCTCTTCGACTGTTCCTACATCGTATATCCATGGCCTTATACCGATCCTCAAAACGAAGCGGACTACAAACGTCTCGGCCAAAAACTCGATGTTGCCGGAGCGATGTTCGCCAAGGCCGGCAAAACCCTGCTTTACCATAATCATGCTAAAGAATTCGAAAGGTTCGGAAACCGCTGTGCCTTGGAAATCATTTATGAGGAGACAGATCCAGCCAACCTGAAGGCGGAGCTTGATACGTACTGGATACAGTACGGCGGCGGAAATCCGGTCGCTTGGTGCAGCAGATTGAAAGGCCGACTCTCGATCGTTCATGCGAAGGATCTTGGTATCATCAATAATCAGATCAAATTCATGGAGGTCGGAAGCGGCAACCTGGATTGGGCTGGAATTATTAAGGCGGCAAAAAACTCCGGCTGCAAGGCTCTGGTTATTGAACAGGATAGTTGCCCCGGTAATGCTTTCGACTCCGTTAAAAAGAGTTTTGATTTCCTTTCCGGCGTTATCTGAAGCTCCCGGCCGGAAAATGTTTGGCCCGTGTTGGTGAAGGGCAAGTAAGTTATTTGTAATTAAGAGCAGCATACGTACAAATTATTGCTCAGAAAAATAAACAGTTGCAATTTTCCAAGCTTAAAATAATAAGCGTAATTACAAGTTGTGTAAGCATTCAGCCTGTAAAATCGAGGCGAAAAGCAGAACGGTTGTGAGATTGAGAAAACGGATAAAAACAGGCGGTAGAAAAGCTTAGAAAACGTAAAATATAAGAGAGAACGGATTTTTTCGGAAAAATAAACTTTTGTCGGAAAAACAAAGATAATCATAGCTAAAATAAAAGGATATCCAATGAAATTTTTACCGATGAAAGATTTACTTGATAAAGCATTGCGGGAAGGCTATGCGGTACCGGCGTTTTGCGTGTGGAATGCCGAATCAATGGATGTAGTATTGAAGACATGTTCTCGTCTCAGATCGCCGGTGATTCTGATGAACGGCCCTAGCGAGTTTGAATTGTTGCATCCGCATTTGATGGCCAAAGTTGCCAGAAGCGTAGCTGACTTTTATGATATCCCAGCGGCATTGCATGTAGACCATGGCGATTCTGTAGAGTTGATAAAAGAAGCCATAGATGCTGGTTACACTTCCGTAATGCTGGATTTTTCTGCCAGACCGTTTATCGAAAATGTTAACGCTCTCCGTGAAATATGCAGAATGGCGCATCTGCTGGGCATAACTGTGGAAGGAGAAATTGGAATGGTTGGAAAAATGGACAATACGACTGAAGAAGGCGGAAAGTCTTCAACCCTTACTAACCCGGAAGAGGCCGGAGAATATCTCAGACAGACAGGGATCGACGCTTTGGCAATATCCATCGGAAATGTCCACGGAAATTATACGTCGCTGCCAAGATTAGATTTTGACAGGTTGAAAAAGATTCATGCGAGATGCGGTATTCCGTTGGTTCTGCACGGCGGTTCAGGAACGCCGGAGGAAGATGTCAGAAAGGCCGTGTCCCTGGGAATTGCCAAGATCAATGTTGCCAGTGAACTGATCCGATCAGTCAGGGATACCTTAATGAACCTCTGGATGAATAACAAGGCGTTATGGGTACCTGTAGCTGATTCAGAAGCAATGAAAAGTATGTCCCCAATAGTGGAAAAATGGATACACAAGTCCGGTTCCGCTGGGAAAATGGACTTTAAGGAGGATTGAATATGCATTAAGCCGAACGGGAGAGAAACTGTAAGAATCTGGAAACAAGAAAAACTCTTTCCGCCAACCACAATCATGACCGGATGAACCGAACTGAAATTCCGGAGTTTCTCGATGAACGTGCATGGTAACCAGCCTCTCCATAATTTGGAAACGATACGGCAGATAAACCGGAGATGCTTTTCTGAACAAATAGAAAACTATAAAAAACGATTGGAAACAATAGAATGAAAAAAATAAGCTGCCTCGGAATTCTTGTTATGGATGTCCTGAGCGGGCCCCTGAGTTCATATCCGATCCCCGGCAGAAAAACTCAGGTTATAAGTGAAAATATAAAATTCATGCCAGGCGGCGGCGCCGCCAACAGCTCAAGTGCGTTGGGGCAGATGGGGCTGGATGTTTCAGTATTTTCAAAAGTCGGAAATGACCCTAACGGTATTTTTATCATAAACGAACTGAAGAGAAACAACGTCAACACTGACGGAATTGTCATTTCCGATACGGATGTTACGCCTTTCACCTTTGTCGGGATACATAAAAATGGAGACCGGACCTTTATTCACACGCCGGGAGCCAACAAGACTTTCAGGCTCGAAGATATGGGAAATGAGAAAATACTCGGTAGCGATATACTCTTATATCAGGATTTGTGGGTGCTTCCGCTGATTGACGGCAAACCTGGGGCGGAACTCCTTAAAGAGGCAAAATCCGGAGGCGCAACGACAATTCTGGATGAATGCTGGGGACTGGGGCCGGACCGACGAATCTTTGAAGAAATGCTCCCATATCTGGATTACGTCCTGCCGAGCCTTGATGATATGAGAGTTATATATCCGGGGCGGACGGCAAGTGAAATAGCCGGACATATAATCAGCCTCGGCTGTAAGAATGTCGTCCTGAAAATGGGAGCGGACGGTTGCCTGCTGGTTAACGGGAAAGAAACATTTACAATCCCTTCTGCAGTCAAAAAAATTGTTGATACAACCGGCGCGGGCGACTGCTGGGATGCCGGTTTTATTGCCGGTATTGCCAACGGTCTGTCCTTTAAGGATGCGGCAGAAACCGGCACGGCAACGGCCGCCATCTGTATAGAGAACATTGGTGGTGCTGTCGGTATTCCTCCATACGAAGAGATTATTTCTGAAATGTAAAATCGAAATCAACAAATTTTAAAAAATCTGAGGTGAAAATGTCGAAAGAAGTAATAATAATCGGGGCGGGAGCTTCAGGTCGCGGACATATGGGACAGCTGGCATTCGAGTCAGAATACGAGTTGACGTTTCTGGAAAAGAATAAAGAACTTACAGACATTTTGAAAGCCAGGGGGGCGTATACGGTTCACCTGGCCGGCGGCAATGCTGTAACAGACCGGGAAATCACCGGTTTCAACATTTTTCATGTGGGTGAAAAGGATAAATTCTATTCATATTTCAAAAACTGTCCGTTAATATTCACAACCGTTGTGGCGGTAAATCTTTCCGAGGTTGGAAATTATCTGAGACCGCTGGTCGTCAAATGGCTGAAAGAAAGTAGCAAGAACGAGTACAAAAACATCATGTGCTGTGAAAACATGAATGAAAGCGGTAAATATTTGAAAAAAGTAATTTTCGAAGATTTCCCGGAAGAACTCAAAGCGGGTTTTGAAAGTCGCATCGGCTTTCCCGATACCATGATAGCAAGGGTAGTCACAACTCCCAAATATCCCTATCTGGAACTGCTGGGAGAAGAATATTCCGAATGGACTGCGGACAAAACTACCTTTCGCGGGCCGGAACTTCCGCAAATCAAAACCCTTCAATTAGTTGAAGATCAGGAAAGATACCTGAAACGGAAACTTTATATTCATAACACGGGACATGCTACTTTCGGGTATCTCGGTTTTCTGAAAGGGCATAAATATATCCATGAGGCCGCTCAGGACGAATCCATAATGAATGTCTGCAGAAAAGCTATTGAAGAATCAGGTTGGGCTATTCAGAAGGAATATGGATTTTCTGAAGCGATCATTAGTGCATACAGAAACGCTCTGACCGATAAATGTCCCAACGCTGTTATCCCGGATGAAATAACCCGGGTCGTAAGAGATCCGCTGCGGAAACTTGGTAAAGATGAACGTTTCATTGGGCCGCTGTCCCTCATGCTGAAGCACGGGAGAAAGCCTCATTATCTTCTCTATGGAATTTGCGCCGCCCTCCTTGGTGAAATACCAGGAGACAAAGATTCCGAAACCATTAAAAATTATATGGCAAAATCGGAAATAAAGGAACTTTTTAAAAGCATCGGCGTTGTCCTGGAACCCGCAGTTTTGAACGATATCATCAATCTGTTTCCGGTTGTCCGAAAAGAATTTGGGAAAAGGTTTAGCGTAATGAAGTTAGACTCAAAATAAATATGAACAAGAAAATAGAAAGACACGAAACTATGGATACCTGGAGGAAAATCTCTTGGAATACCACTTGTTTTTCTGTTTCAGAACTGAGAACTTTGAGTAAAGAAAAAAGTATGGCTGTTGTGAAAAAAATGGACTCAAAAAATCATCAATACAGGAGCAATTATTCCGAAATATTCGGTTTGAATGAATTTTCAGATATGAGAAAATCTGAAAATTATGGAGCTTGTGCGGTGGTTGATACCAGATTGAATTGTTCCAATCTGTTTGGCAAAAGCCGGAATTCTGAACCAGCCCGGATGACCAAGAGGTACAATGCAATAAGCGCATCCGGCAGAACGAAACCAGCAGGATGCGGGTAGGTGGATATTTCTATGATGAGGTTATTCGAAAATTTATCAATAGTTTATGAACAAAAAATTTGAACGGAGTGAGAAAAAAATGACGCGAGTCGAAACGAAAACTGGAAGGAAGGAAAAAAAACGAAAATTTTTTCGTCGGGAAAACTTAAAAACACTAAACTTTTACGAATTTGGAGGAGCTTGATGAAAGCTTACCCCGTAAAACTTATTCCGACATACGCAGAAAGGCCTTGGGGCGGAAAGCTTCTCAAGGAACGTCTCGGCAAAGAAATCCCGAATAGGAAAATAGGTGAGTCCTGGGAAATATCCTCCCATCCCCACGGCCTTTCCAGAATAGCCAACGGCCCTTTAGCGGGAAAAACAATCCCTGAACTTTTGAGTCGTTACGGAGCGAAGTTTATCGGTCCGAAATTGTCCGGAAAGTATGGAAATACATTCCCGCTACTGACCAAGTTTATTGATGTCAACAGTCTCGCGTCCGTCCAAGTTCATCCGGACGATATTCAGGCAGATGAGCTGGAAAACCAGCAGTTCGGCAAAGCCGAGGTATGGTTCATCCTCGCATTGGAAAAAACTGCGGAAATATATATCGGATTTAGGCGGAACGCCGGGAAAAAAGAGTTTCTTAATGCTCTTGCGAACGGGACAGTAAAAGAGCTGCTCAACCGCGTAAATGTAAAACCCGGAGACTGCATATACGTTCCCCCGGGAACTGTGCATGCTTGCGGAAATGGAGTATTCATGCTGGAAATCCAGCAGAGCAGCGATCTGACCTATCGCGTTTATGACTGGGATCGGACCGACGCTGAGGGCAGAAAGCGTGAACTGCATATGGACAAGGCCTTGAAAGTTATAAATTTCAACGCACAACCAGAAATTTTCAGAGCCAATGACAAAATAAACAATCTTTCACAGATATTGACTTCTCCATATTTCGATATTTATCAGGTATCGGTTAAAAATGAATTTTCCCTTCCGGTAAAAAAAACATGCATTGCAGGTACATTGCTTGAAGGAATCTGTGATCTCATATCCGGTAATGGTGTTCTCCATTTAGTTCAGGGAGACAGTTTTCTCATACCAGCCGATGCTGAGTCAGAATTCATATCGGATAAATGTAAAATGATTTTCACAATTCTTAGATAAGATAAAAGACAATATAAGCAGGTAAACATGAATAAAGCAGAAACGGTTTTTAGTCAGAATTCAATTGAAAACGAATCCCGCAATAAGATTATTTCCCGCCTGAATGAAGGAAGAGAAAACAGTCGGAAGAATCCCCTTGAGGTAACTTATTATTTCCAGGTGTCAAACCCGGACGGCAGCAAACCTTACGCCGGAATCGTCAAAACCGCGGAAATGCTTCTTGCTCACGGCACGCTAAAACCATGGCGGAATGAAGGAAATAAAAGTTTTAAAAAACCGCAGGATTATGATGAGTATATGAGTTGGGTTACAGATATCACCTTCATCGGACACAATAGAAAATCACATGTGGAAAGCGGAACAATCACAGTTGCATATCCATTATATTTCTTTGACAAATGCGCGAAAGGAAAAGTTCCTTTGGCGCAAATGCTGGAAACCATAGCCGGGGAATCGATGTTTGCTTTTTCTTTCTATGAAAGCGCCAGGATTATTGATATAAGATTACCGGATAAATTGCGCAAAAGATTCCCCGGACAAAAGTGGCCGAATAAACGCATAAGGAAATATCTCGGGCTGAAAAACAACGAGCCCATAATTGGCACGATTGTAAAGCCCAAAACGGGTATTACCCCTGAAATACTTTCAGAATCCGTACTGGCGGCGGCAAAAGCCGGAGCAAATTTCACCAAAATGGATGAAAATATGCATTTCCGTCTGGAAGACATCAGAACCTTTGTCGGAAAAGTAGTCAGCGATCTTAGAAATGCAGGCTTCGACCTCGGAAGAAGTTCCGTTCCGACAGGTAGGCGATTTCTCTTTGCTCCCCATATAACCACAGACCCGGACATGATGATGAGCTATGCAGAGGAAGCTGTTAAAGCCGGAGCCAACGCGCTGATGTTTTCTCCTTATTATGGAGGCGGATTTCAAAAAATAATTGAAATTGTAAAGAAATTTGATATTCCCGTATATGCTCATACTGCCGGAATGAACGTATTTTGCGGGTCTGGAACTTGGGGTATTCATCCTAAAATAATGTATTTACTGGCCGCATTGTCAGGAGCGGCATTCATGCAGATTACTGGATTTAATTCATACCTGAAACCAAATGATTCCGAAAAGAAGGAAATTCTTGAATATATGAGCAGGAATGAATTTTCAGGAGAAGATGGCATGACGTTGGCGATTGCCGGTGGAATTGGCCCAGAAAATATTGGCTATAATCTTGAATGCATGGGGGAAGACGATAAAATGATACTAGCTGGCACTTCTGTCTACGGCCATCCAGCTGGACCCGGAGCCGGGGTAAGTTCCCTCATACAAGCATACCAAGGATATAAGGAGAAGAAGATTACGCACAAAGAAGAACTGATTTTATACGCTAAAGAAAATAATTATAATGAATTGGGAAATGTCCTTAAGCCATAAAAATTTAGGGAGAGTGAAAACTGATTTTTTATGTAGATTACTTTTAATGAGAAAATCTGAGGAAAGTCGAAAACTGATTTCAGTCCTTTCAATTTACTTGAAAAATAAACTAAGGAGCATAAAAAATGGCCATCGTACCGAAAAGCAGTGAAAAAATGTTATTTATTGGTGACAGTATCACAGACAGCGGCAGGTGTACCACGGAAAGACCATACGGTTCAGGGTATGTTAAAATCTTCCGGGATATGCTTATCGCCAGAGAACCGAAAAAACAGCTCGAAATTATTAACAAGGGAACCAGCGGAAACTCGGTAAGGGACTTATGCAATCGCTGGTCCGATGACGTGTTGTATTTCAAGCCGGAATGGCTTTTTGTAAAAATTGGAATCAATGACCTGCTCTGTTTTTTACAAAGGACGGAGGGATGTTACCCAGTGGAAAAATTCAAAGAAATTTATGATGAAATTCTTGACCGGACTATTAATTTTCTGCCGAATATAAATATATTATTAATTACTCCTTTCTATATCAGCCGGGATACCGCTGCTGCCTCTTTCAGAATGCAAATACTGGAAATTCTCCCGTACTATATAACCGCGGTCCGCGAAATGAGTGAAAAATACAATACCCGGCTGGTGAAAACACATGATGTATTTCAAAATCTGTTGAAACATTATGATTCAGATACCTTCTGTCAGGAACCGATACATCCCAACCAGACTGGTCACCAAGTAATTGCTGAAGAAATTTACCAGGCACTGAGCCGGAATTGTGGCGAATAGGGAAACAATATCACCGTAGAAATATTGATGATTTCTATACCGTAGCAATACGGAAAAAAAAACAAAATATGTTCTTTGAAAATCTTTATAAGGGTAAAATAATGAATACTACTGAACGAATAAAACGAATATTCTCTTTCCAACAAACTGACCGGCTTCCAATGCTCGAATGGGGGCCGTGGTGGAGAGAAACTCAAGAACGCTGGCAACGGGAAGGACTCGATAAACTCCTGAAAGATGCCGGAGAAATCACTGACCATTTCGGTCTTGACCCCTTTCGGGTATTTTGGGTTAATCCCAGGGATATAAGCTGCCCTCAACCAATGGAATACGGCGGAAGGCTGATAACGGATGAACGCAGTTATCGTGAATTGAAAAAAAGTCACCTTTATCCCAGGCAGGGTTTTGATCGGCATAAATTGGAATTCATTGCAGAACAGCAAAAGACTAAAGGAATGGCGCTCTGGATTTGGTTGGAGGGATTCTTCTGGTTCCCAAGAACGTTGTTGGGAATAGAATCCCATTTATATGCTTTCTATGATAATCCAGGTATCCTTCATCAGATAAACCAGGATTTGGTTGAATATCATAAATACATCATAGAAACGATCTGTAAAATATGTGTGCCGGATATTCTGATTTTTGCGGAGGACCTTTCCTATAATCATGGGCCAATGCTTTCCAAAGAGCATTTTGATACTTTTATCTATCCATATTACCGTCAGATCATACCATTACTGAAAAGTTATGGAATTCACCCGATGCTGGATTCCGATGGCGATGTTGTTCCAGTCATCCCCTGGTTAAAAGAAGCAGGACTGGAAGGAATCGGCCCATTGGAATATACTGCTGGAATCGATGTCGTGAAAATCCGTTCTGACTATCCTGATTTATTATTGCTCGGCGGCTTCAATAAACTCGTTATGCCTGAGGGCGAAGAGGCGATGCGTCGGGAATTTGAGCGTCTTTTGCCGGTAATGGCTTCAGGCGGCTATATTTTGACAGTTGACCATCAGACTCCGCCGGAGGTACCCTTAAAATTATATCAAGTTTATATTCATCTTTTAAGGGAATATTGTGAAAAAGCGGGGACAGGCTGTAAACCGACAAAAAATTATTAGAACGCATCTCAAAAGTCTTGAATAAGAAAAAGAGGGTGATGTAGTTAGTCAAAAAGGCTGGATCAATG
>MVRV01000104.1 GCA_002068015.1 Smithella sp. PtaU1.Bin162 | reverse complement strand
ATTTTGGAGCGCGGCCGTATCTTTTTTCGTTATGGCTTCCGCCAATCTGGGATCAGCGGCTAGAGCAATTGCCTGTGTCTTCGTCTCCGCCATGGTATCGTTTATCAGTCCCTGCACGGACTTGGCGGTATTTCCTATTTCTTTCTCCGCCTGTTTATCGTATCCGGAAGAAAAGAAATAATAAACCATGCCGAAAGTCGAAAAACCAAGAACTGCAACAGTCAACAAAACCAATCCGACAATCTTTCCCGCCAATGATAATTTCAGCTTTTTCATACTTTCCTTGAGCCTTTCGTAACCACATTTTTTAAACAAACGGATTATTTGTTTTTGTACGATGTTTGTTGTAATACCCGGAATAAAACATTAGTTATGGAATGGAATAACAATACCGGTCACTTATAACGCCGGAAAATGACTTAGCCGGATTTATGGTTTTGCCGATCCATACACGATTCGGGTTTATAATTTTGCTATCGGCGCATCACTATCAATACTTTATTAAATTACGCAACTTTTTTTCAATACAATTATCTTCCGCTTAAACCGGAATAAATCCATTCTTTTTCCGCATCAGACGGGAATAATCACTGCAATTTATACAGCACGCTGTCTTTTCCGAAATTGATAATCAGAGGTGTCTGACTGTGACCGATCCCGGTGGATATTTTCGTGGTCCTGTCTTTGGAATATTTGCCGAGTCCTACAATGGTTATCTTCCCGTCTTTATTTATGTCGGCCTGTCTGTTGTTGTTCAATCCGTCCAGTAAGGCATGAGTGAACAGGCCGTTGCCTCTGTAGCCGTCCAGCGCCGTTTGCTTACCGGAGGCGGATGCATAAATGTGCAGACCCATTTTTTTGGCAAGTACCGACATTCGTGCGTCATATAAACCGCTTACGATGTAATCGACTCCTCCGGCGTGGCAGGTGTCAAAAATCAACAGCTGGGAAAGAGATTTTATTTTTTTGGACATATCCACAATCTCATTGGAGCCGATGAGATGAGTGCCGGTTCCCCGGCCGTCATATTCTCCTGTGAGTATGTAATACTGGTTTTGCAGAAGCACTCCATGACCGGCCGCAAAGAAGATGAAGCTGTCCTGCGGTTTGATTTTTCCGGAAAGCTCCGTGATTTTGGCGATTATATTGGCTTTTCCGGCATGGTTATCCGTCAGAAGTTCACAATGGATATTTTGTGCTTTGTAGAGGGTAGCGGCCTGCTGAAGAATTTTTTCTTGAATATCCCGGGCGTCTTTTACCGCGTATCTGAGATTTATTGTGCTGTCCTTGTATTGGTCTATTCCTATGGAAAGAATGTAAAGATGGGGATCTTCCGGCCTTATCGCTGACGTGAATTTCGCCGTTTGCATGTAGCTCTGAACGGAATTATCTTTATTGAAAGCCGCAATGCTCACCTCGTTTTCCCCCGACACGGCGTCTATTTCCTTGCAGTCATGTAAGTTGTCTCCTTTTGGCCTCACTGTTACCGGGGTAAACTCCGACTTTTCTTTTATCTTTATGCTTCTCATATCTTCATAGAAAGCCCTGCTGTCCAGTTTCGCAAGCTCGGTTTTTTCGATGGCTGTTTTTGACGCCTCTTTAAAGTATCCGTCTGATTCAATAAGTTTGCCGTTATGAAATAATCTGACTTCGCCGATACCTCCGCCGGTACTTTCGATATTGTAACAGACTTTTGCTCTGGGAGATGCGGGGGTTGTTGCAACGGAATTTATTTTTACAACAGGAGGCGGTCTTTTGATTGCATCCTGCATCGTGAGAGTGATTAAATCCTTGATGTCGTCGCCTTTTAGTTTTGACGTTACAATGTCCGGGCGATAAAAGACATCGTAAAAGCTCTCGACGCTGTAAGAAGTTTCACCGACCTGGACATTAAGATATTGCGCCCCTTTTTCCGAAGAGTTGTAATATCCCTCCGGTGTTATCGTAAGCCATTCGCCGTCGGCAAAGCCTATCAATACGGCCACCTCGTCACCCGTTTTCACGTCATAAATCCGTACGGCCGCGTCATCCATGGTCATCAGAACATATTTCCCGTTCGGGTGGTATTGGCCGGAAACGGGGTTTCTTCCGGCGATCCTGATGCCTTTCCAGGCGTGAGTGAGGTCGGTAGTTACGGCACCGGTTTTCACATCTCTTATTGTGTCACCCACGGCTAAAATATGTTTGCCGTCCGGAGAAAAAGAAAGGTTTTTATCCATGAAATACATGCCCATTGCGCTCGGGAAACCGGAAAGACGCTTGATTTCAATCCCTTTTTCAATATCCCAGAGGATTACATTACCGTCATTGTAGGCAGCCGTGACGGCGTATTTGCCGTCCGGAGAAAATTCGATTGAGCATATTCCGCCGTGTAACATGCCGGCTTTGTGCCCGTGCAGTTGTTTCATCTCCCGGCCGGTTTCAACATCCCAAAGGCGCAGTACGGCATCCGGATCGCCGGAAAGAATGTATTTGCCGTCGGGAGAGAAATTGGCGACAAAGCTTTTGTAGGGAATTATTGAGCGCGGGCTGTATCCTTCCGGAGTCAGGGTTTTTACAAGGTTCCAGGTCGAGGTGTTGAAGACATATATACTTGTCCAGTCGGTGGCCAGAAAATATCTGCCGTCAGCCGAAAAGTTTATACTGTTGAATTCATTTCCTCTGAAACCGGGAATACTTCCGATTGTTTTGTGCAGCCTTCCGGATTCGATATCCCATATTTGCAGAGGAGGAAAGGGTGTTTTTCTAAGCGGTCCGGCATCCGGGAAAAATCCTCCGGTAACGGCGTATTTAATATCCGGCGACAGGGCTACGGAAATTATTGTCTGCCCTGCATCCATCTTTACGATCTGTCTTCCCTGGACAAGATCCCAGAGCCGGAGCGATGATTTGCCGGTACCATAGCCGCCCCGCATTAAATCCCAGCCGCCGTTATCGCCCGTCAGCAGATATTTGCCGTCGCGGGAAACCGCCGTTGCCTCTATGCCGTAAGCCTCGCGATTCAACTCCATGGTCATATCGCTTTGCCTTAGGTAAATCTCGGGAATGGTAGTTGCGCCCCACATGCAGGAGCTCATGGAAATAGCCAGAGATGCTGTCAGAAGCATTGATTTAACGGACATGATTTCCTCCTTGGCAACTAAATGTTGGTGTTATGAGAAATGATCTTTTCCGAGTATATGCCTAAAAGAAACATCTTCGTAAAAGCTTTATCCGAAGAACGGTTTTATGCTTTGAAGGAATTATATGAAAAAGCCGGTTGTGTGTAAAGAGGAAACAATTGTCTGTTATCTTCATTAAGATTACGATTTCACGAGGTCTTTGCGATTCTTGAGCAGAAGTATGGCGATAAAAGCGCCTGCATAGGACAGTATAAAAACGATGAACAGCATCCTGTATGCTGCGAAACTGTAGCTGACGGCGGGTGCTTGTGAGACGGTCTTCAACAGAAAACCGGTGAAAGGCATATAGATGGTGCTGCTTAAAAAACTGGCGCAGTTCATGAAGCCTGTTGCCGCTCCCATTAGTTGAAAGGGAAACAAGTCGCGGGTAATGCTGAAGCACAGGGGAAGAGAGCCGCCGCCGACCAGGCCGAAAAGAAAAAAGAGAGGCACCGTGATCAGCATATATTCCCGGTTATTGAAAAAGATCAGAAAAAGCCATTGCCCGATATTTATGGCCAGACCTGCAAGCAGAGTATTTTTGCGATTAAGGTGGAATCTGTCTGAAAAAAATCCTATAGCCAATCCTCCTATGCCGAATCCCAGCGGCCAGGCTATAAAAAGCCAGCCGGCCTTTACCTTGTCCACCCCGAACACATCCATCAGGTAAGGGAATGCCCATAAGCCCTGGAAGGAAAGGGCGGCGCCCCACAGAAGAAAAACGGCCAGGCAGATCAGACAGAAATTCAGATTTCCGAATAGGATGGCCAGTTTTTCCTTCAGGCTTTTTTCTTCAATTATCCCGGCCGGAGAATCGGCTTCGGCGACTACGGCCGGCCATCCCTTTTCTTCCGGAGTGTCCCGGAGGATTATCCAGGCCAGAACAGCCATAATTAAGGAAAAGGTACCGATTGCGGCAAGCGACCCCCTCCAGCCTAAGAGCACCACCAGATAGCTGAGCGGTGCTGATGCAGCGATGCCGCCCAGACCGCCTATGGTGATCATAAATCCGGTAAGGCTCGCGAACCGGTCGGCCGGGAACCAGCGGGAAAAAATCTTCAGGGCGGGGACAAAAACTCCGGCGAGCCCCGCACCAATGAGAATCCTGCCTAAAATGGCTGTAATTGCATTGGGTGCCATGCTGAAAATAAAGGTACCGATGGCGGAAACGAGAAAAAATAAGGCCATTACTTTTCTCGGCCCCTTGCTGTCGGTGAGAAAGCCCACTACGGGCTGCATTCCGGAATAGAAATAGAAATAAGCGGAGGCAATAACACCCATTATGACGGCATCGATATTCAAAGCCTGAATCAGATCCCGGGCCATAACGGTGGGAGAGTGCCGGTGCAAACAGACGAAAAAATATATGACGGCTATAATGATCAGTATGACCAAACGATAAAACTTAAAAGATTTCACGAATATTTACGATTCCCGGTGCCTGCGGCCGTATAGTATGGCTAAAACCTACATTATTCGAATTAATATGTCCATAATTTCTTGAGAAACGTTTGTTCAATATGGTGGGTATGGAGCGGTATTTGCTTATGCGGGAAGAGATAGAGTGATATCTCTTCCCGCGTTTTTCTAATGGTTTGACGGCGGTTTAAACAATTTTTGTGAGAATGTCAGTGCCTTTGGGAGTGATCTTAATAAATCTTCTTAAAAAACCTGATTCTTCAAGATATCCCAGTCTGATCAATTTAATAACGGAAGCCGCAATTTCCAGTTTCTGGAGCTGTTGTTGTTCGGACAGCTTCGCGACAACATCTACGGCCCTTGTTTTTCCTCTTCTTTCAGTTTCTTTCAATATTGGAATATCGAAACTATGCATTTCGTGTTTGGAAAGTTCTTTCTCCCTGGCGTCAAGCGGCGGCAGCTGAGATTCCCCCTTGGAAGTTAAATTGAATTTCCAGAAGCCCACGGAAATCAAACTCTCTCTTTCAATAAATCTTTGCTGATCGAGCTTTTCAATTATGTGGTTTACACGTTCACCAGGCCAACCTGTAAGATCAACGAGATCCGACATTATGTCAAAACCTTTTCGAATATTTAATAATATTATTTTGTCATCTGCTGTTAATTCCATGTTATTCATAACAACCAGCCTCCTTAGCTATTTTGTTTGCAGACCCGAGTATGTCAGGATATTTTTCGATCTTCCGCTTTCAATTTCCAATCTGCCGCGCCGTAATATTTGGGCTTTGTAAAAAGACTGACTAAAATCATCGGCACAATACAGGCAACCAAACCGACAATACTGATATGTACGTAACTGGCAACAGGTCTTCCC
>MVRV01000103.1 GCA_002068015.1 Smithella sp. PtaU1.Bin162 | reverse complement strand
TCGGCGATAAGCGTAGGCGAAAGATTACGGCTAAGAGCATACTCCACCACTTCATCGTTCTTTGATTTACATAAAATAATACCCACACTGGGATTTTCGCCGTCTTTTCGGACGTCGCGATCCAGCGCTTCCAGGTAGAAGTTAATTTTCCCCAGATATTCCGGTTTAAAATCGGTAATCTTTAGTTCAATCATGACGAGGCATTTCAAGCCGCGATGAAAGAATAACAGATCTATAAAATAATCGTTGTTACCGACCTGCAGCCGGTATTCCTGCCCGATAAAAGCGAAATCTTTGCCAAACTCGAGAACAAAATTCTTTAAGTTGGCAACAATGCCTTGTTGCAAATCTTTTTCGCTGTGGCTTTCCGGAATATCTAAAAAATCCAGTACGTAGGTGTCCTTAAATACTGCGGTAAGATCCTTATTAGTTTGTGTCAGCGGTGGTGACACTTTTTTCCTGGAAATCATGGTACGTTCATAATAACCACTGTCAATTTGGCGTTCGAGTTCTCGTTTGCTGTAATTTTCTTTAATGCACAGGCGAATATAGAATTCTCGTTCTTCCGCCACCTTTGTTTTGGAAAGAATTAACAAATGGTTAGACCAGCTGATTTGTGTCACCAGCGGTGACACAATCTTGTTGCGATAGTACGTTTCATAAAACTGGCGCATCCTGTAAAGGCTTCGCCTCGTAAAACCTTTAAATGCCGGATGATTGCTTTGTATATAATCAGCCAATTGATCTACTACCGCATCTCCCCACTCGGCAGCATCAATCTTCTTACTGATATACTCACCGATGGACCAGTACAATTTTACCAGTTCGACATTGACGCTTTTTATAGCGTTGTATCGGGCTTTATGAATCATGGCTATGACTTCATCAAACTGATTATTGATTCGCTTAATCAATTTCATCGCTGGCTCCGTATCAGTTTTTCCAAAAGCTCAATTTCTCTTTCCTTGCCCATTCAATAAACATCTCAGCAATACCGTTGGCAAGCTCTCCATTGTGATTATGCAGATCGTGATCAACGATAAAGTGCCCGTATTTGTCTAACTTGGGCTTGCCGTCACCGTTTTTGATATAAACATATTCGCCGGAATTATCTTTTCCCGCTTTTTCCGACACTCCAAAAAATATCGGGTAATCATCTTTTTTCGGACAGAGCTTGTCATCCCACTTTTGCAGAAATAAAACACTGGTCTTCGTGCCGGTGTGCGGCTTGAAAGTATTGCCATGCAGCCCCACAACCGCTAAGATGCGGGCCTTATCGGCAATAAATTCCCGAATTTCTTTATCCGATGTATTATTAAATCTGCCCTGCGGCAAGACGATAGCCAAACGTCCACCCGGCTTGATGAAATCGAGATTACGTTCAATGAAAAGAATGTCTCTGCCGACTTTAGTTTTAGGCTTATTCTTGCCGTTATAACCCAACTCGTATTTATGAATAATTCGCGATTCTTTGATGTCACCGGCAAAAGGCGGATTAGCCATCAGTAGGTCAAAGAGAAATTCCTTGTTTTGCCCTTTAGCTTTCTTGAGCGCATCCAACCTTTTGAAACCCGCACCATAGGTCAATAGCCAATCTTCGTTTTTGGTGGTTTCATTCCAGCGGTCATAATCCAGCGAATTAAGATGCAGGACATTTGTCTCTCCGTCTCCGGCAATCAGGTTAAGTGTTCGGGCCACACGTACGACTTTTTCATCAAAGTCGATACCGAACACTTTGAGAACGTCCTCTTTCTCTTCCTGCGAAATCTCGGTAGTTTCAAAAAGATGACCGGTAAGCTGAAAGATGGTATGGACTGTAAATCCGCACGACCCTGCGGCCGTATCAATCATATATTCGCCTTTGTGGGGATTAAGCATCTTAACGCACATATCAATGACATGCCGGGGCGTGAAATACTGGCCTTTCTCACCTTTCGAGGACTTACTTACCAGATATTCAAAGGCCTCGTCGATAACCTGAAGATTGGAATTGAATAGTTTTACATCTTGCAAACTGGAAACGCAGATGGAAAGATGCGACGGGGAAAGGTCAATTTTACTTTCTTCCGGAAAAACTCCCGGCCACTTCTTTCGGGCCTCATCAAACAGCCGCTGAATCTTTTTCTTTAATTCACCTTCGGACTGTCCGGTATTGCGAAATTCCAGCACGCGAAATTTAGAATCGTCAATATCCTGCACGGCTTTCTTAATATCTTCAAATCCACGGTTTCTCACTTTTCCGTATGGAGGTATGCTTTCTGCAACCTTGGGAAGTTTTTTGCCCTGGAGAAAAAAGTTAATTACCGTTCTATCGTTTTGGCTTTTTGTTTCATCATACAACTTTGTAAATATGAGCTTAAATACTTCTTCAAAAACATCCACACCCGCATTGGCCAGAACTTCGTCTTCCATTTCCGTGATGATGGTCTTAAGTGATTTGCCCTCATTTGGAATCTTATCTTTAATAATGAGATCGCGCCAGGTAAACCGCTCCTTCAGAATGTCTTCAAGGGTTTGATCCGCTTTAGGAATATCGGTAATATCTTCAAAAAAGTTTGGGTCTTTACGGTTATAGTGAGAAATCTGCCCGCCATTTGACCATATACCAATGGGCGCCCCGGTTGCATTGCAATATGATTTAAGCTGTTCCTTGCCATCCTTGAGTTTCGGCTTTTTAACCTCGACGATAATATATTCAACAGTCGGCCTGTCCTTATCAAAAACGACAATATCAGCAGATTTAGTTTCCCTTCCAAACCGGACAGGATGCTCGAAACGTATGCGTTGCTTGGGATAACCGTAATCATTGATGAGCTTTATTGCATAAAGCTGGCGGACGATTTCTTCCGGTTTCAGCTGAACTTCTTTTTCCCGGATTATGCAATTAACATATGGTTTATCTTTCTTAACAATAATCTTCTTTTCGAGGGATTTTATATCGTTATCTTTAAAAATCAATAGATTGTATTGTGAATCCTGCAATATTTTGGTTATCCAGCTTTCATTCATGATAGATTCCTCGTTCATTTTCTTGCGCTTCATTATTTAAGCAATTATCCAACCGGTCTGCCTTTTAATTATGGCAAAATCGCCATATTTAAAAAGGAATTTATATACTCCCTTCTCAAATTGTGAAAACCAGGTAAAATGCCTTTTCTTCTTTCCATCAATTTGCCAGCGGCGGCAAAGTGATGGAAAGGCTTATTCCCGGAACTGTATTTTCTTGGAAATCAGATTTTGAAATATAAATTTTCCTGCTTCCGGAAAATATTTAAATTAGGTAATTAATTGGGCGACATAATACAACTTCCCGGAAACATTGCAAGAAAAAATGCTGGCAGCAGCAATGCTTACAAGACCGGAATGACGAAGGTCTTCCACTTTACGCTCACCGGGTTATCCCATCATTCCGTCCTCGGCAAAACTCATATACTTGCCGTCGCCGATGATGATATGATCGAGCACTTTGACGCCCAGAAGTTTGCCCGCAGCCGTAAGTTCCTGCGTGAACTTTTTATCTTCGGGGCTCGGCGCAATATTCGCGCTCGGGTGATTGTGGACACAGATGATCGCCGCCGCAAATCTCTGCAATGCCGTGTGAATTATTTCCCGCACAATCGGCATGGCGGCGTTCACCGTGCCTGTCGCTGCATTGCCGATATCGATGATTCTATTGTTGCTGTTGAGATAGACGACTTTGAAAACTTCGGTTTTGAGGTCGCGCATTTGTGGTAAAAAGATATTGAAAACATCTTCCGCAGAGTCGATTTTATGCTTGGTACTCAAAACTTCATCTTCGCGGAAACGCCGCCCGATTTCGAGCGCCGCCTGAATCTGCGCTATCTTGGCCGGTCCCAGCCCTTTGAATTCCTGCCATTCGCGCCGGTCGGTATGGTTCATATTGCGGAAGGTGCCGAACTTATCGAGCAGACTGCGGGCAAGATCGATGGCGCTTGTTCCCTTTACCCCGGTACGCAAAAGGATCGCGAGAAGCTCTGAATTACTGAGAGCTCCGGCACCTCGATTGAGCAGCTTTTCCCGGGGACGGTCGTCCCGGGGCCATTTCCGGATTGAATTTCCGCAGGTTTTCTTCTTTGCCTCATTCATCGCTGGAAAAAGATCCCCCCGTCTCTTTTTCTCACTGCAATCAAAATATCTTCTGTCTTCAGCCCTTATCCTTACGTATAATTGCGATGCTGAATGGATTCAATGTACCCCACCGTTCCCTGGGTAATCTGGGCGGCGTTGGCTTCATCCGTATCGAGATGCATATCGAGCTTGTATTTCGGATGCACCCGCACCAGAACATCGCCAAAAATCAACTCCCTCGCCCCTTTCACTTTCACCATCACCACGTCTTTATCCCTCAGTCCCAGGGTCAGAGCTTCCTGCGGAGACATATGAATATGGCGTTTTGCGCTGATTACACCTCTTGCCAATTTAACCGTCCCCGCTTTTCCTTCGAGGGTCACTCCCGGAGTTCCCTCCAGGTCGCCTGAATCCCGCACAGGTGCGTCAATACCCAGCGTGAACTGCTCGGTGCGCGATATTTCCACCTGCGATTCTTTCCGCGCGGGGCCAAGTATCCGGACACGCTCAATCCGGCCTTTCGGACCGACAAGGTTAACGGTCTCAACCGCGGCAAATTGCTCCGGCTGGCTCAAGTCCGAACGCTGGGTCATCGTCCGGCCGGCACCGAAAAGAATTTCAAAATGTTCCTGAGTCAGGTGAACGTGATGCGCCGAAACCGACAACGGAATCGGCCGCAAATGCAGTTTTTTGATGTCGTCCCTGGTTCTTACACGCCCCAGAGCATGGATCGTTTCCCGGGCGATCATCTTTTCTTCGTCGGCCGGAATAATCAGAATGCGGATTTTTGAACCGGGTTCGGAAATATCGGCTATTTGCCCCCGCCTTGCACTTACTTTTCTGTTGGTGTCTTCATAAATAAATATGCCGAGATTTTCCAGACCCTGGCAGATGCGGGTGCGTATTTCGGCGGAATTTTCACCGATGCCTCCGGTAAAGACAAGGGCATCAAGACCCCCCAGTGCCGCCACATAAGATCCGATATATTTCTTGGCACGATAGCAGAAAGTGCTGATGGCCCTTTTGCAGTTCATGTCTCCGGTCTCCGCCTCCGCCAGAATCGTCCGCATATCGTTGCTCTTGCCGCTGATTCCCAGAAGGCCGCTTTTTTTGTTGAGCATTTGATCAATCTCATCGGCACTCATACCGCAGTGGCTCAGCAAATAAAGCACAATTCCGGGATCAAGATCGCCTACGCGTGTTCCCATCACCAGGCCTTCGAGCGGCGTCATCCCCATGCTGGTATCGACGCTTTTTCCGCGGCTGACGGCGCAAACGGAGGCTCCGCTCCCCAGATGACAGGAAATTATCTTCAGCTCGGCCAGAGGACGTTTCAGAAAGGTTGCAGCACTGAGTGCAACAAACTTGTGGTTGGTCCCGTGAAAACCGTAACGGCGAATCTGCGCTTTCTCACAGACAATCGCGGGCAGCGCGTAGGTGTAAGCGTTATCCGGCATATCGGCGTGAAAAGCGGTATCGAAAACGGCGACCTGCGGGGCGTCGGGAATGAGCTTCTGCATAAGCATAATCCCTTCCAGATTATAAGGATTATGGAGCGGCGCAAGAGGCACAAGACCTTTAATCGCCTCTTTCACCTCATCGTTGATTACAATGGAGCTCGCAAATTTCGACCCCCCGTGAACGACACGGTGCCCCACGGCCCCGATTTCTTTTAAATCCTGCATGCCCGTATAGGCCATATCAGTTACGGTGGAAACCATCAACCGGAAAGCATTTTCCACATCCAGAATATCCCTGGCCGGCTGCTCTTTTTTGGCATCCTCTGTCCGAATAATGTAGGAGGCGTCTCCGGAACCGATCTTTTCTATCATGCCCTCCAGCACCGGC
>MVRV01000102.1 GCA_002068015.1 Smithella sp. PtaU1.Bin162 | reverse complement strand
ATTAAAGACGGCGATTCCGTCAGGGTTTTTAATGACCGGGGAACGATAGCTGTCCTGGCAAAAGTAACGGACAGAATGATGCCGGGTGTGGTCCGTTGTTATGAAGGGGCCTGGTATGACCCCGATGAGGAGGGGGTAGACAGAGGCGGGTGTGTCAACGTTTTGATCGATGACATGCTTACTTCGCCGGCCGGGGCATCGAACTTCAACACATGTCTGGTTGATGTTGCGAGGGAAGAGAAGATAAATTAACGGAGATGTGACCAGCATTGGAAAAACTGCAGGAACTGAACAAAAACCGGGCCGGACTATATTCATTTCTTTCCAGAATTTACAGGCAAGAGATGGATAAGGAACTTCTGGAAAATATGAAAAGCAGCAAGCCGTTAAATATAGACGATGCGGAAATGGCCTGTGCCTGTAATAAACTTCGGAAAATACTGGAGAGAGGCCCGATCAATGAAGAATATGTAGAAAATCTGGAAGCTGATTATGCCTCGCTGTTTCTGGGAATCGGAAGATATCCCGTACATCCTTATGAGTCGGTTTATTTAAGCGGGGACAGGGTCATCATGGGCGAATCAAGGGATGATGTTCTAAGAATGTATTTCCGGGAAGGGCTGCAAAAGGTGGATTCGTTTAAGGAACCTGAAGATCATATTGCCGTTGAGCTGGAATTCATGGCATTTTTATGCGGGCAGCTGCAGGAAGCATTGAGCCGGGGAACAAAAGATACTGGACAGAGGCTTATTGAAGTTCAAAAGGATTTTTTCGAAAAGCACTTGAAATCATGGGTGCCGGAGTTCTGTGATGATATCGTTATGCACGCTTCTCAATATGATTTCTATCAGGCAATGGCGAATATCACCAAACGATATATTTTGCTTGAAGAAACAACATTGCTTCAGATTTCGGAAGCATTAAAAAATTACCGGACAGCCCCGGAAGGAACGGGCAGGTAACTATTTCTGATTAGTAAAGAAACAAACATGTGCCAAGAGGAAAGATGAAATCAAAAAAGGAGGTACCGATACTGTTATGAAATATTTGTTGATTTACTCTCATCCCAATCCGCTCAGTTTCTGTAATGCCATTGTAAATACAGTCAGAGAAGAATTATGGGAGAAAAAGCATGAACTCATTATTCGTGATCTTTACGGCATCGGATTTGATCCCGTTCTGAAGGCAAGTGATTTTATAGCCAGGCAGGCCGGCCAAACCCCTGCGGATATAAAAATCGAACAGGATTATGTTGTGTGGTCGGACGTCATGATTTTTATCTATCCGATCTGGTGGGCGGCGCTTCCCGCTATGATCAAAGGCTATATCGATAGAGTGATCAGTTATGGTTTTGCTTATAAAAGAGACGCCGGAGGAAATGTCATCCCGCTGCTTACCGGTAAGAAGGTTATCGTCTTTAATACCCAGGGAGCGCCCGAGGAACGTTATGAAAAATCGGGGATGTTTGAGGCAATGCGAAAAACGTCTGATTTTGCCATCTTCGAATTCTGCGGAATGCAGGTTCTGGCACATCAGTTTTTCGGTGCGGTTACAACTGTTGATGAAGCAACAAGAAAACTTTATCTGAAAAAAGTCGATACGACAATGAACCAACTGCCGGCCGGACAAGGTTAAGGAAAATTTTTTAATATGGCTGAAATTACGTAATTAACAAAAAGGAGAAGGCTATGAAGATTTGGTATCAAAGTGCAACAACCTATCGTTATGAATCGAAGTTTGATGAGTACGGGAAAACGCTCGAAGAAATCTGTCGGAAAGCGGCAAGGCCGGACACGGAAGTTCATGTGGAAGGTATTCCGGTGATAGCCAAGGATGTCGAAAAATATAATTTTTTGCAGTACTATGAAAAAGCTGAATTTCTGAACAACATGATCCGGGCCGAAAAAGAAGGTTATGATGCTTTTGCCATCGGCTGCGATCTGGAACCGGGTTTGGAAGAAGGAAAGGCGATGCTGAGTATTCCGGTTGTCGGTATCAGCGAGGCGAGTTATCATCTGGCCATGATGCTGGGGGATCTGTTTACGGTTGTCACCTGTTCCGCCGCTTTTTTCAAAATATTTAAAAGACAAGCGGGAAAATACGGATTAACCGATAAGTATCTGCCCGGGCCTTATTTTTATAAGTCATCGGAAGGAGAGCTTTCCACAGCGCTGGAAAATCCCGGACCGGTAATTGATAAATACAAAGAAGTAGCGCAAAAAGCTGTTGCCGACGGCGCATCGGTAATCATTCTTAACCCGGCGTTTATTGCAGCACTGGCATACAAAACCGGCTGGACCAAAGAACAGGATGCCGTGATCCTCAATCCGATAACTGCGGTTGTAAAGACTGCGGAAATGATGGTCGACCTGAAGAATCTGGGATTCGAGCCGTCCCGGCAAATCGGTGTGTATGCCCGTATGGAGAAGGAAAAAAGAGATGAAGCAATAAAACGGTTTGAAAAAGTGTTTAAAATTTCGCTATGAATATTTTAGTTTTTTGAACAGTAAAACCTCAAAATAATACTTTGCAATTTTCAATATAGTGAGATAAATCTACTTATCACATATTGATAAAGGAGTATTATAAAAAGAGAACATGTCATTTAATACGCTTGCGAAATCTCTCGACATTATCGATCTGCTCATGAAAACGAAAGTGAATATGAACGTTACTGAAATATCGAGAGAACTTAAAATGCCCAAAAGTACAACCTATAAGTACCTGGCGATTTTACGGGATAAGGGCTTTCTGGAATATGATAATACAGCAGGTTCATATACGCTGGGATTTAAATTTTTGGAATTAGCTTCTGTTGTACAATCTCAATCGCAATTGGACAAAATTGCCTTTCCTCATATGAAGAGATTGTATCTGGAAGTAAAGGAAACCATTATTCTGTCCATATTGAAATTCGGGAAAGCATACTGCCTGGAAAGAATCGAAGGCGAGGGGGGAATTGTGTTCAGCATGCAACGTGGCTCTCATTTACCCCTGCATTGTGGAGCTTCTGCCAAGGTATTACTGGCGTTTTCCGATGAAGATATTGATCACCTCCTGGGTGAAGAAAAGCTTAAACAATATACGCCGTATACGATAACCGATCCGGAAGTTTTAAAGAAGCATTTGCAGGAAATTAAAAAAGCCGGATATGCATTTTCCGACCAGGAAGTAGATATCGGAGCACGGGCCATCTCGGCGCCGATTTTCGACAAACAAAAAAAGCTGGCCGGCGCACTTTGCATAGTAGGTCCGGTGCACAGGTTTTCCGAGGTGAAGATGAAAATCTTTAAAAAAACGGTCATTGATTATGCAAAAGTGATCAGTACCGAGTTAAAATGATTAAATGTAACATTAAAGAATTTTGCCTGCTCCATGATATGCTCTCCCGTCCGGAGATGAACTTTTTCGATGCCTGGTTAAACGCAGATGCGAAGGGGCAGGTGCCCGACAACCGTTATAGCGGTTATATCCGCAACAGCATCAGCAGTCCGCTGGACGGTTTTGCCGCAGGTGTTTTTTCCGGCATTGCCGAATATTGGCGTGCTGATCGACCTGTAGATAAGACATACAGATTTATCCCCAATATCGCAGGAATCGACATGGGCAAGTCGGTTTCATTTCTGGCTGAAGAACACGTGATCCGTGATGGTCGCGGTGCGGTGAAATTCATGTCGCTTTTACGCCGGAAGCCCGGTTTGAGCCCGGATGCATTCAGTTGCGCTTGGCGCGGCCGTCACGCCGCACTTGTACAATCGGTTAATGAGGTCTGGCGCCTTTTTCGCGGTTATCGGCAAAATCACATCATTCCCGGTACCTGCCGGCAACTGGATGGATCGGAAATGACGTACCCCTATGACGGCATTGTCGAAATCTGGTTTGACAGCCTTCCTGATTTGCAGCAGGCGATGATGTCCGCACGCTACCGGGAGGTAGTACGTCCGGATGAGGAAACTTTCGTTGCTCTGCCGAATACTCGAATGTTTTCGACGGAAACTATTGTTTTTCCCGCCAACTCCGGTTTGGACGAGACTGTGGAATAATGGTGTGCCGGATTGTCCAGCCGGTTTTCCATCAATAATGACTCACATTTAGAATCAACATTCTGCCATTTATTATTTATTCTACCTGAAGCCGCTAAGAAAAAAATCGTCAAAATAAAAAATGGAATTGATATTAGGCGGAGTTTTATTTAAGTTGTTTTCCTAAGTTGAATTAGGAACAATAATAACAGAACCGCGAATATCGAGGATTTTATGAGTATTTTTGAAATTATGATGTTGATATGTTTCGGAATTTCCTGGCCTATTTCGATCTACAAAAGTTATAAATCCCGTTCTACAGGAGGGAAAAGCGTAGTGTTTTTATATATCGTGTCTGTAGGTTATGTGGCCGGGATTCTGCACAAGATATTTTATTATTACGATGGAGTAATAATTTTTTATATTTTCAATCTTTTAATGGTGCTTATTGATACCGCATTGTATTACAGAAATCGCGGTTTGGAAAGACAAGAAATATAAAGAATGTTTTTTTATGAGATAACCTATCTGTAATCCGCCAGACGCAGTAAAAGATTTCCTGCCACGTCCCGGCGGTAGTCGGCCTCGGCTCTCAAATCATCAAGAGGGGACAGTTCCTGCCTGATTATTCCTGCCGCCGCCTGCAATACCTCAGGAGTGAGTTTTTTGCCGGTCAATAAATCTTCAACATCCGGAGAAGTGACGATTGTCGGGCCGATACTTCCCCAGGCCAGCCGGGTTTTCCCGATTATTCCGTCCGGGGATAACGTGAGCACCGCCGCCATGCTCACAACACTGCAGGCCAGCGCCTTTCTTAAACCCACCTTTTCAAAATGGGAAATATTGTAATCCGGCTGCTTTTTTAAAACAACCGCCGACATAATTTCTCCCGGCTGTAGCTGTGTCAGTCCGGGGCCGCGGATAAAACCGGAGACAGGCAGCGTCCGCAGGGTGGAGCCGGTTTTCAGTTCAACCTCGGCGCCAAGTATATACAGAGGCGGCAGAGTGTCGCCGGCAGGAGAAGCATTGCAAATATTCCCGCCGATTGTTCCCATTCGGCGGATTAACGGGGAACCCAGTTCCCTGAGCGCCTTGATCAAAACGGGAAAATGCTTTTGCAGCAGGGGATGGTCAAGCAAAACGGCAAGTGTTGTGCAGGCACCCAGTCTGATTGCGTCCGCCGATTCCGTAACGCCTTTCATTTCTTCGATTCTTTCCAGACAAATCAGCGCCACCGGATCAACTTTTCCGGTACGTACTTTTAACAGCAGATCAGTCCCGCCGGCATATAGGAGTGCCCGGGGATTTCGGGCAAGATATTCCCAAAGTTCAGTCCAATTGCCGGGAAGGTAAACAGACCTCATGAATTTTCCTTTCCGGATAAAGTCCGTGCCGCCGTCTCGACGGCATCAATAATCTTCTGATATCCCGTGCAGCGGCATAAGTTGCCGCTTAACGCCTCCCGGATAGCGGCACGATCGGGATGCGGGTTTTTCTTTAAAAACGCCAATGCCGTCATCAGCATGCCGGGAGTGCAAAACCCGCACTGAACGGCGCCGCTCCCCGCAAAAGCCTGTTGAAGGGTATGCAGTTCTCCGTCTTTCGACAGCCCTTCGACGGTGGTAATATTGAGACCTTCCAGCTGGGCGGCAAGCATAAGACATGATAATCTGGGTTCGTCGCCGACAAGAATTGTGCAGGCACCGCATTCACCGGCTCCGCAACCTTCTTTCGTCCCTGTCAAGCCGAGATCCTCCCGCAAAATATCCACGACGCGGCGGTCGGGGGCCGCATCAATTTCTTTTTTAATTCCATTCAGCACGAAAGTGATTTTCATGAGTGTCCTTTGCCTGCCGTTGATTCTTTTTGCTTAATTGAGTGAAGTAAATACTCGGCAGTGAGAGGTGATCTCGTCGGATTGATTCCGCAGGCATCGGCAACGGCATTGGCGATGGCCGGAAGAGGACCGTTTGTTCCCACTTCGCCGACACCCTTCATCCCGTAAGGTCCGGATGGTTCGTATGCTTCCACGGGCAGGGAAATCATCTCCGGGATATCGCAGGAGGTAGGAATTATATAGGTGGCAAAATCGGGATTGAGAATATTGCCTTCCGTGAGGAGAACCTGTTCGCATAACGCATATCCTATTCCCTGGGCAATGGAGCCGTGTATCTGCTGTTCAAAAGACTGAGGATTGAGGACGCGTCCCGCTTCGGTGGCCGCAAGGTATTTCCTGATCTCGACGGCTCCGGTGAGCTCGTCTACTTCCACGCAGGCTAAATGAGCGGCATGGGAAAACAGGAGATGGGGAAAACCGATGACAAATTCCTTGCCCGTATCCGGAACACCTCGTACCACCGGCATAATGAACTGGCTTATGGAAATCCGGTCCTGTTCGCTCATCATTGCCGCCAGTTGTTTTAAGGGTATTTCTCTTCCCGAGATCAGGTGTTTTATCCGTCCCGGAAGCAGTTCCAGGTCTTGTGTCGTATCGGCAAACAACACCAGAGCGGCTCGTCCGATCAGTTTCTGGCGCAGGTCTTCGCAGGCTTTAATGAGAGCGTTGCCGTAGGTATAGGTTGTCCGGCTGGCGGAAGCGGAACCGGAGGGAAAAGTTCTTGCCGTGTCCGGCTGGACAAGCTCGATGGCGGTATTTTCCTGGCAGAGAATCTGGCCGGCAATCTGAAAAAAGGCGGTCGCATTGCCCTGTCCCATGTCGGATACGCCATTGTAAACACGGATGTGACCGTTTTCGGTCAGCTCAACCTTGGCGATGGCCGAATCGGGAAGCCCCCGTCCGTAGCCCATGGCGTTGAATACTGCGGCCAGGCCTACCCCTCTTTTCTTAAAGGATTGGGCTTGCGATTTCCATGCTGCTCTGTCCTGCCAGAGGGGATGCTTTTTAATTTCTTCCAGGCAGGCCGCGATACCCGTGGATTGAGTCAGAACGACACCGGCGCAATTTTTATCACCGCGCTGCAGGGCGTTTTTGATCCGCAGTTCGATGGGATCAATGTTGAGCTTTGCCGCGAGCAGATCCATCATCCTTTCAAAAGCAAAGCTGACCTGGGCGACACCGAAGCCCCGCATGGCTCCGGCGACAGGGTTATTTGTATAGAGGCACCAGCCTTCGATTAATGTATGCGGAATGCGGTATGGACCGCCCGCATGTTCCATGCCGAGAGCCATTACTTCACCGCCGAGATGGGCATAGGCTCCCGTGTCGTAGTAGAGGCGGCAATGCAGTGCTTCCAGCGTTCCATCTGTTTTGGCGCCCAGCCGGTAATGCAGGCGGGCGGCGTGGCGTTTGTATCCGGCGACGAAATTTTCTTCGCGGTTCCACCACATCTTGACGCGGCGTCCCCCGGCATGCATGGCGGCAAGGGCAAGCAGACACTGAACGGTAGCGCCGTCCTTGCCGCCGAAGCCGCCGCCGAGATAAGGGCCGATGATGCGAATA
>MVRV01000101.1 GCA_002068015.1 Smithella sp. PtaU1.Bin162 | reverse complement strand
CAGCGCGAGAACCCGGAACCCGGTCAGAGGGCCCTGCGGGGGGGATATTCTTTTCTTATTTAAAACATCCCTGTCCGTCTTGTAATTAGTTATCTCGGGCATTACTTGCATCCTCCCTTCATGCCAATAAAAGAATTATTTCCTGTTTAAACAATTACCGTTTTCTCGCGGCTCAATTAATCGCCTTAAGCCAGGCGGCATCGTTTTTACCCATTTCTTTGATGAGTTCGAAGACCGAATCGATGGCAAGTTCAATGCCGACACCCGTACCGCCTGCTTCGGCTCCGCAAAGATAGAGCCCCGGTATATCCGTCTTGACACCCAGACGCTGTTTTCCGACCTGATCGATACTTTGCCCCAGACCGATAATGGCGCCGTTTTCGAGGACGGCGGCGTGCAGATCACCCGGTGTCGTCACATATTCCCACATGACGGCATTTTTCAGATCGGGCAGTATTTTATAAGCCGTATCGACAACGATATTTTTCAATTTGTCCAAATCAGGTGTCTCAAAGGGAATCCATATCCCGGCAGTAAGAAGCTGCCGGCCGGGGGGAGCACACTCCGGCGAGAAATTCGAAGGAACGGGCATGAAAAGATTTACTTCACGGGGGAAATTACCGGTAAGCAGCTTTTCCTCGTAGCGTTCCGGATCGAGGTCGGCAATATGCGTAATCAGTCTTAAGTCCGTAACGGGGTGTTTAAGAGCCATACGGACAATAAGCATGCTGTAGGAATAACTCATCTTCCGAATGCGCACCGAATCACTTTGAGGAAGTATTCCTTTGGGCAGCAGGTCAAGGAGAGTACGGCGTCCGTCGGCATTGGAAATAATAATCGGAGCACGGTATTCTGAATTTTTCGTCCGGACACCGACTGCCCGGCCGTTCTCTATTATTATCTGCTGAACTTCGGTGGAAGTCAGAAGAGAACCGCCTTTTTCCCTGATTCCCGAGGCGATTGCTTCTGAAATTGCCCCGCAGCCGCCTTCCGGATATCCCGACGCACGGGAGTGCGCTTCGTTGCGCAGGCAGCGGATAAATTCACCGGCGCTGGCTCTCTGATAGGGAACACAGACATAAACCATGTTGACGTTATTGATGCAGGCCAGAGCCAGCGGATCATGTACGCCTTTGCTTTGCGCATAGGTGCGTAAATCAACTGCATCAAGTTCGTGTGAGGCGGCATCATTCATCAATACGATCTCCCGGAAAAAGGACATCAGCGCCGCGTATTCACCTTCGGGAATCCTTCCTTCGAGTCCGCGGGGAAAAGCAAACATTTCACCGCGATAACTTGTCATGGGACGGACATGCTTCCAGGATATGGAACCTTCCTTGTTCACGGCCTGCAAAATCGGCCCCAGAGGACCTTTTTCACTTTGTGAAATGACATGGGCTCCTATATCCAAGGTAAAACCTTCCCGTTGAAAAGAATAGAGCCTGCCGCCGACGGCATTGTTTTTCTCCAGTATCAAAACTTTTTTACCCAGGCGGGCACAGGCCAAAGCTCCGAAAGCCAGTCCACCGATACCACCGCCTACTACTATGACATCATAATTCATATTTCTTTCACCTTTTTTATTGAATAATTTTATTTAAGTATATGACCGGAAATTACGACTCTCTGAATCTGATTCGTTCCTTCGTAAATCTGCATGACCTTGGCATCGCGCATCAGTTTTTCCACCTTGTATTCCCGAAGATAGCCGTACCCACCCAGAACCTGAACGGCATTTGTCGTCACCCGCATGGCCACATCCGATGCAAAACACTTGGCATATGACGCAATATGCGTGAACGGCAGACCTTTCATGGCCTGCACGCAGGCTTTATACGTAAGCAACCGGGCCGCCTCGATTTCCATGGCCATATCGGCCAGTATAAAGCGAATGGCTTGAAAATTGGAAATAGGCTGTCCGAAAGCAACCCTCTCTTTGGAATATTTTATCGCTTCTTCAAAAGCACGCTGGGCCACACCTACAGCTTCCGCCGCAACCGACGGACGGGAAAGATCGAGCGCCTTCATGCAAATTTTAAAGCCTTCGTTTTCCGCACCCAGACGATTGGCCACCGGCACGCGCACGTCCTCAAAGATGACCTGTCTTGTATCAGAAACCCTAAGCCCCATTTTCTTTTCTTCCGGTCCCACGGTAATGCCCGGTGTATGGCGATCGACAATAAAACCATTGATACCCTTGAAACGCAGTTTCTTATCCGTTGTGGCAAAAACCACATAGACATCAGCCACACCGGCGTTGGTGATAAACTGTTTGGTTCCGTTCAGTATATAATAATCGCCATCCCGGCGCGCCGTGGTGGACATGGCTGCCACATCGGAACCGGCACCCGGTTCCGTCAAACAAAATGCCGCGAGCTTGCCTTCATTCAACATATTATAGAAATATTTTTTCTGTTCGTGATTCGCCCCTACTTCGACAGGTCCCGGCGCCAGAAGGGCGCTTGCCGCCATGGTTGCTCCAACCCCCAGACAGCCGTAACACAGTTCTTCGGTCACCAGCATCTGGCCCACCATATCAATCCCCGGGCCGCCATACTCTTCCGGTACAGCCGTAGTCATAAGGCCGACTTCATGCATCTTTTTGATTATTGACCAGGGAAATTCTTCTTTGTCGTCATATTCCTGAATATACGGAATGATTTCCTGCTCCGAGAATTTGCGCGCCATCTTTTGCAATGCTTCCTGCTCTTCAGTCAAATTGAAATCCATAATATCGCTCCTTTAAGTATTCTTTTACCGGTAAACTCCGGCTTTTTAATTTTTCGCTTTTTGGACATTGCGGCCGGCCCAAACTGCCTGCGGCGGTTTTTTCGGCTA
>MVRV01000100.1 GCA_002068015.1 Smithella sp. PtaU1.Bin162 | reverse complement strand
ATCGTCACCTCTCCTTGGCCGGAAATGGATTCCGCTGCATTAGAAACGAGGTTCATCAGTGTCTTTTCCAGATGGATAGGCGAGCCTTTGATGTTTAAAAGGTTTTGGTCACACTCTGTCCTGAAAGTTACCCGGGGATGATAGTCCCTAATTTTCTCAAACACCGGAGTCTTGAGAAAACCAGAAACAATATCATTAAAATTGATCACATCCGATACCATGACACCTCGTCTGGCCAACGTTAAAAGATCCTGAATGATCGCTGCTCCTTTTTGTGTGGAAAGTAAAATTTTTTCTGCATGGCTTCTTCCCTTATGCCCCTCGGGAATTACCATCAGCAAAAGTTCTGAATAACCGGTAAGTACCCCCAATACATTATTCAAATCATGAGCTACTCCACCAGCCAGTTGACCAAGAGCTTCCATTTTTTCCGCACGATGCAAACGATCCTCTAAATCTTTCTTTTCTTCCTCCGCCCGCTTACGCTCAGTGACATCACGAGAAAGCCCCCGCAATCCGATCGGCTTGCCTTCCGTATTTTTGATAAGAGAAACGGAAATTTCGTGAAACCCTTTCGTCCCGTTTTTTCTGATAATCTCGTAATCCAATCCCTTAACGGGTTTACCTGTTCGATAGACCTGTTCGAAGAGTTGAGCTGCCTTTTCAGCATTTGTTTCATCTTGATACTGCCTGTTATTCATTCCGATTAATTCACTTTTTGAATATCCGAGAATTTTGCTTTCCGCATCATTAACAAAAGTAAAATTACCGGCAAGATCAACCTCAAAATAGCCATCTTCCATTTGCTCAATTATTGTACGATATTTTTCTTCACTTTCCCGCAACCCAACCATCGTCTGCCTGAGCCTGCCCGTCATGATGTTGAAAGTCCGGGCCAGGGCGCCGATCTCGTCCCGGGAGTGTACATCCACGACCTGATTCATGTCGCCATGGATAATTGTCTCGGCAGCCTTTGTCAGCTGCCTGACGGGACGGGCGATCGTCCAGGCCATGAAGATGCCGACCAACCCGATTAAAAGGGTGATCATCAACCCGGCTAACCCCATAATGGTTGTCATTCTGGTTCGTCCGCCGCTCAAAACAGCCCGGTAATTAAGAAGCTCATCCTCATAAACGCTGGCGCCGATTACCCAATCCCATGGTTCGTAATAAGTGAGGCGGGCGATTTTCCAGCGGGGTCTGGTTTCTCCCGGATTTTGCCAACGATAACGCTCGGTGGTTAATTTTCCTGGTTTCATAACCGTAACTTTGTTGATGATTTCCTGAATTATATAACGGCCGTCACTGTCCTTATGCTCCCAAATATCTTCGCCGTCGCGTTGGCCTCCTTGGGAAATGATATAGCGGCCCCGGTCCTTGCCTTTACCTCCTAAGACATAGACATAACCAGTTTTGCCGACACTGGTCTGCAGTATGGCTTGTCTTATCCGCAGTTCGACCGTTTTCTGCTTGACGCCGACATAAAGCATGCCCACCAAACGGCCTTTTTTGTCTTTGATCGGCTCATAAGCGGTGAGGTACCATGCATCGACGACAAAGGCTCGCCCGTGATAATTTTTTCCCTCCAGGATGGCAGCTATTACAGGATTGGGTTTGCCGCTAGCATCGACGGCAGGAATATAGGTGCCTACTGCCCGCTTGCCTTCCGCGTCGGTGATGGTGGTAGCCACGCGAATCATATCGCCGCTCTTGTTCATGCACTGGAAAATAGTTGCCGTTTCGCCAACCAATTTTATCACTTCGTCGACCACTACTGTCTTGACACCGGGATCGGTATTTTGTCCAAGCCATTTGCCGCCGATTAACATTTTCGGCAGTTTAATTCGTGATTGTATATTGGTAAACTGATTACGTGCTGTCCAGTGTACGGTATCTTCCGATAAGCTTACCGTGCCCGCGTTGGCCAGGACATGCAGTGCGACGTTGAGGTTATTGTCAACCTGTTGTTGGACCGCTTCGTTTTCCGTTCTGACGAGGTTATAGACGCCCTGCGTGATGTGATTTAGATCTGCGTCGATTAAAGCATCTACTTCTTTTTGGGCCAGCGTATTGTACTGACCGCTTTGCCACACTGCCAGGAATACGAGAGCAGTTGCCGTGATCAACACACTTCCTGCCCCCAGCAGGGCTACTTTGACGCCGAGCCTGAAATCCCTGAAGAGTTCAAACATATCTCTGTCTCCAAAACACAAATTTCCCCGTTTTTGATGTGAGGGGCTTGCTGGATCAGTTTATAGCCCTTGTGCAGGTTAAGAGTTTGGAGTTTTCACTGCTACTTGTTTGATGATAACGTACCTTTTCATGGTGAAAGTATACGCAGAGTAATTTTGTCCGTCAAGGGAATAACGGTTAATGAATTTACCTGTTAATTAATTTAGCTTGCCAGATCACCTTTTTATTATTAAAATAAAATCACAAAATTTAATATATCGGGAGGGTTGGCTTATGCAGATTGCAGACGATCTTTTAAAAAGCAAAGCAAAACAGGTCTGGACGATTCAACAAGACTCCTACGTACTGGATGCACTGAAGCTCATGGCTGAAAAAGAAGTCGGTGCTTTAATGGTCCTGGATAAGAAAGATAAGATCGTTGGAATCATCACCGAGAGGGACTACGCCAGGAAAGTTATCCTCAAAGGGAAAAAATCTCCGGATACAAGTGTAAAAGAAATTATGACACCTTCAAAAAAAATGTATTGGGTGAAGCCCGATACATCTGTTGATGACTGCATGATACTCATGACAGGGAAGCATGTGCGACACTTGCCCGTTTTCGATGGAGATAAATTTGTTGGATTGGTTTCGATAGGTGATGTTGTAAAATCAACAATATCCGAGAAAGACATGCTGATCGATCATCTCAGTAATTATATTGCGGGGAAGTATTAATTTGCCGACAGGAATATCAACTGGAAGATTAAGGTATGTAAATCACGATCAAAAAGTTCTACATAATAGCGATAATATGTCTTGACTTTGTTGGTGATGAGCATATCCTGTAGGTAACGTACTGACTGACTTAAAAATTTTGAATAATCGTCCTTCCCATATAGGGAAGTGAAAAATGGCTTACAAGCCCGGTCTCTTAATTAAAGTGCCGGGCTTTTTTATTTTTAGGGGATGTAACAGCAGGGACATTGCATTACAAATAATCTTAATTAAAGACGATCTTTGGGGTAATCGAAAAACGGTAGATGCAGAAGGATTAAAGAAACAACCACTATTGAGAGGAGAGGAATAATCGATGAGTAAAGACATGAAAGCAAAGATTACGTTTGGAGTTTGGGGTCTTGTTGTTGGCGCGGCCATATCAATGATTATTGGTTTTAGTTGGGGTGGATGGGTAACTTCCGCTAATGCTAAAAATATGACTGGGGAGGCTATTTTATCAAGCCAGGCGGCAATTTGCGTTGCCCAATTTGTTAAGGAGCCGAACAGTAAAGAAAAGCTCAAGGAATTTGAAAATGCCGATTCCTCTGCACGAACAAAGTTCATTGAAGCGGGTGGATGGGCGATAATTCCTGGTCAAAAAGAAGCTGAATTCGAAGTTATCAACGCATGTCAAACAGGTATTGAAGCGCTTGTCAAAAAAAATTAAGTCGAATCAATAAAGGAGAGCTAGAAATGTCAGAAGGTAAAGTAAAGTGGTTCAATGAAGGCAAAGGTTTCGGGTTTATCGAAAATTCTGAAGGCGGGGACGTATTTGTTCACTTCAGCGCGATTCAGGCCAGCGGTTTCAAAACGCTGCAAGAAGGTGCGAAAGTCAGTTTCGATATCGAGAAGGGCCCCAAAGGCCCGTCGGCAGTCAACGTGAAAGTGCTGTAATCAATTCATGTTAACAGACGAGGCACTCCATCAGCTCAGGTTGCGGGAGTGCCTTTTTATTTTCAATCTGTTCGACAGGTATAATTAATATTTAATCGGCGCAGGATTTTTTTGAAGAATCTGCCGGCTGCAGTGTTGATGACCATTAAAGCTAAATGGTCTTTCGGGGTCGGCAGCGTGTTGATTATGACGATTTGGACTCCGCTTTGCCGGGCGATATCGGGAAGCTTAGCCACCGGGTCTACTCTCAGACTTGTGCCCATCACCAGGAACAGATCGGAAGCCAGAATGTTTGTCAGCGACTTTTCAAACAGTGTTTTGTCCACGTCTTCGCCCATAAAAATAGTCGCCGGTTTGAGCAGGCCGCCGCATTTTTCGCAGCAGGGAATGAAAACTCCGGCGTTAAATAAGGCTTCCAGCGCCTGCCGGGAATATATTGCTTTGCATTTAAGGCATTGTACTGAGTTTACGGTTCCGTGAATTTCTATAACTTTGTCCGGAGCCACTCCCGCCCTCTGGAAAAGTCCATCCACATTTTGGGAGATGATGCCCGCCAACCTGCCCTGGTCGGTAAGCCACTTGGCCATTTCATGGACCGGGTTGATCCGGGAATTTAAAATTATTTTATAAAATTGGTGCTCCATTGCCCAGTAACGGGCGCGGATATCTTCCCTCAAAAGAAAATTGTCATAAGTAAAATCTTCCGCCTGAAATTGTTTCCAGAAACTGCCGCCGCCGCGAAAATCCGGAATACCTGATTCGGTACTTGTTCCCGCGCCGGAGAGGATCGTTATTCTTTTGGCGCCGTGCAGGATTTCAAGAAATTGAGCGATTTCTTTTCGATTCGGACCGAATAAGCGTAGAGGATGTTTCAGTAGCGAAATAATATTCCCCGGCGAGAACGGGGCGGGGCGGATCAATACATTATACTTGTGCCACCGGATGATGTTTTCAGGTGTGGTTATGACCTCGAGCGGAACCGGATAAAGCCCCGCGGGGGGCAGGGCGGATTTTCTTGTTATTATCAAAGTTATGAAAACCGTAATCGTAAACGGCAAAGTCAGGAAGGGGAAATTAAAAAGAGTTAAGGTATTAACCAAGAGCAGCCAGACCACGGCGCAAAAAGCGAGAGCGGCAAAAGTAAAGAGAAAGCTCCATAAACCGGCAACCAGAAATACGCCGAAAAGGCTCATGGCTACCGGTACGGCATTAAACCCGATGAAGATAGTGCCGGCATACTCGGCTGCTGCGGTATAAGGCAGGATATGGACGATGGCATAGCCGCCGGTTACACCCAGCAGGGCGGCCAGGGCGCTGATGCGCGAATTAAGCGCAATGCCGGCCAGGATCAATATCCAGGACGGCAGGTGCTGCGAAAGAATAATTCCGGTAAAGCCGTTTCCAGCCGGGAATGTTATGTCGATCAGCGGTTCCGGCGATAAACCGTTAATGATGTAAACGACGGCAGGCGGGAGAAGACCAGCCCCGTAAACAAGCCAGTGTACCGCCATCAGCGCGCAGATAAAAACGACGACGGCAGGCAAGCTCAACACGGGCAGGTTAAAACGTCCGAGAGAAATTTTTTTCATGAGATAAGACTGCAACGGGACGACCATTATTGCCATGAATATGAAGACAATAATTGAAGAAACCGATACGGTGAAATACCAGCTCCAGAAAAAACCGAGCAGGGCTCCATTGTAGCCGTAAATACCATGTCTGATGAAAAAATCTTCTTTTTTAAGCAGGTGTGCCGTCAATGACGCTACGGCTGTTCCAACCAGTGAAAATAAAACGGTGCCGGCGGAGATCATCATCAGGGCGGTGATCAAAAGGAATCCCGTTGCTGCATTATCGGCAAACAGGATTTGCCCGTAAGAACGCAAAAATACGTCAACCAGCCGTATCAGAAGCGATTCCCCGCAAAGCTCCTGCCAGTCGGCGCCTGCTTTTTCTGCAAAACGGTTTGCGGAGTGTTTAATCTGCTGCAGCATTTTTTATAAGTCTGGCCGGTATAGTTTCCGTTCCCTTGACGTCTTCATATAGTTCTTTCCGGCGGATGACGGAAATTTCCCCTTCATTGAGCAGCAACACGGCCGGGCGGGGATAGATGAATTGCATGGATTGACTGAAATTATATGCTCCGACTTTACTCACGGTTATAATATCCCCTTTTTGAACCAAAGGCAGAAGAACGGACTTTCTCAGGACATCAATTTGCATACATAAGGCGCCGCAGACGTCAACTTCTTCAACTGTTTCAGCCGAATCCCTGTCAGATGACATTTCATAGCGATAGTAGGCGGCGGACGGAAGAAGATTAACGCCGGCATCAACTATTATGACGCGGTTTCCCTGCGCCTTTTCCTTGACGGCAACAACGCTGGTCAAAAGGTACATGCATTCGTCAACAACAAAGCGTCCCGGTTCCAGAATAAGACGGGGGAAATTATTGAATTTGCGCAATCGCCTGTTCATGATGCCGCATATCGTATCGGCGTATTGTTCGATCGGCGGAGCAATAGTTGATCCCGGCATAAGCTGGGAGTGCAGACTGTTGCCGGAAGGGAATCCCCCTCCGATATCTAAATATTCTATCTCCAGTCCCAGTTCTTCTCTGACCTTTCCGGCCAAAGTAAGCAGATTGTCAATCAGTGAACGGTATATGGCCAGGTCGATTATGAAGGTGCCCGCATGGCAGTGCAGACCGGCCAGCTGCAAATATTTGTTTTTTGCTATTTCCCGGCATGCCCGGAAAGCCTCCCCCTGTTCGTAGCTGAATCCGAACTTATCCCAGGCCGGATAATTAATCTGCATGTTGACGCGTATGCCCACCCTGCCGGTGCGTCCAAGCGTTTCGGCGGTCTTTCCCGCCATGATCAGCTCATCGAAAGAATCCAGGTTAACGACCGCTCCTTCGCAAAAGGCTCTGCTTATTTCCTCCTGCTTTTTACAGGGGCCGTTGAATATGATCATCGAACCGTCAATTCCCAGCTTTCTGGCGATTTCGTACTCGAAACCGGAAACAACTTCGGCCCATGCGCCTTCCCGGTGCAATACGGCGCAAATGGCGCTGAGATAGTTGGTTTTATAGGAGTAGGCGATTGTCGTTCGGGGATAATGTCGGGTAAATGCCTGGGCCAGTTCCCGATACGCCCGCCGGAGCAGACTTTCCGAAACAAGATAAAGCGGCGAGCCGTAATCGCGGATCAGGTCGCGGATAAACAATCCTTCAATTTTTTTCAGGGAGAATGTTTTCAGGCGAGTGCTTTTAAATTGGCCGGTATCAGCAAAAGATATCTTTTTAATAACCGGCTTTACGTATGGTTTTTTCCTGCTACTGTCCGTCATAATTGTATTCTCCAGTCAGAGATATATTGCCGAACTGATTCAGGTCAGTGACGATATCCACGGCTGATCTAACCATCATTCTGCCGGCTTCGGCCTGAATAATATCCTTGAATTTCGTCCCCTGGATGATATCAATGAGTATGGACGGAAAATTGGCGTGCGCTACGCCGGCCAGGTTTATCCAATCGGGAAATACCGGATGGATGCCGGCGGAAAACTGTTCGCCTTTTTCATTTACAGCGATTTCGAAAGTCAGTGGTCCCTGCCAGCCGGTATTTCTGACCAGTTTTTCCGCCTTTAATCTGAATTGTCCACCGTCCACAGTAAGCGCAATCCATGTACCGCCCTGCCGGGAGGAAAGAATTTTTTTAGCGGCAGCCAGGGCGACTAGTCTGTTTTTTCTGTCGGCGATAACAGCGACCGCAAATATATCGACAATGGTACTGCCGCTTTGCGCAGATCTTTCCGTCACCGGATTTTTTGTCAGCGAAGACGGGAAAACGGCTGGGGTGGAATTCTGCTCCGGTGGCCGGTTTTTTTTCATTTTAAACTGCCGTACTGTTTCCGCCTGTATTTCACTCAAAGCCTGCCGTCCTGGAAGCAGCGTTCTTACTTCCATCCGGCGAAGCTCGGTTTCCATGTCGGAGAAGGCGCCGATTTCTGCGGCGAGATTGGGTATTATTATGTCAAGACCATCTGTCGTTTTGATTTGCCTGATGCGGCGGAGAA
>MVRV01000099.1 GCA_002068015.1 Smithella sp. PtaU1.Bin162 | reverse complement strand
CATGATCAACGTCCTGGCAATCGCGACACGCTGCTTCATTCCGCCGGATAATTCCTTAGGATAGCGGTTCTCAAAACCTTCCAGATTAAAGGAGCGGATATATTCCATGGACATGGATCGCCGCGTTGCCTGATCCACCCCCCTTATTTCCAGACCAAATTCAATATTCTGCAGCGTTGTCCGCCAGGGAAACAATGCATATTCCTGAAAGACAAATCCGATCTCCTGGGAACCAGGCAACAACTCGGTCTTGTCCAGAAATACTTTTCCTGCGGAAGGTTTTTCCAGGCCGGCGATAATCCGCAGAAGAGTCGTTTTGCCGCATCCGCTGGGACCAACGATGGAAATAAATTTTCGATCTTCTATGGAATAATGCAGATGATCGAGGACATTGACGCTCTCTTCCGAATCCCTCAAGGAAAAGCTCTTACTGAGATTGACCAGATCAAGCGTCATGCAGAAACCTCAATTCCATTTAATAATCTTCGCTTCAGCAATTCTTATTCCCTTATCAATAATCAGACCGATTACACCAATCACGAGCATTCCGGCGATTATTTCACCGGGAAGCTGAAGATCACGGCTGGTCATAATCATATACCCCAACCCGTAACCTTCCTTGACTCCGGTAAATTCGGCGGCAACCAGTGTCATCCAGGCAATGCCGATACCGATTCTCATGCCCGTGAAGATTGACGGAATAGAACCGGGCAGGAGCACTTTGAAAAAAATATCCTTTTCACCGGCGTGCAATGTTTTCGCCGCTTCAATCAACCGTGGATTAATCGAATTAACTCCGGAAATCGTACTTAAAAGAATGGGCGGAAAAGCACCCAGAAAGATAATAAAAGCTGCCGATTTTATACCGATACCGAACCATAATATTGCGATCGGGATCCAGGCCAGGGGCGGTATCGGCCGCACAATATCAACTAGTGTGCTCAGCATCGTGTGCAGACTTTTTGACCACCCCATAAGCAGGCCAAGCGGAACAGACAGGAGACAGGCCAGACCATATCCCCAAAGCACTCTGTAGAGACTGTAGAGTGCGTGTTTATGCAGAAGATATCCGGGTGGAGTCCCTGCAATCAAAAGATCACAGAAACCCCTGACGACATCAACCGGTGATGGAAGTTTGTACGGAGGAAAAACCTTCAGAAATGACAGTATCTGCCAGATTATAATAAGCACAACTATCAGAAGGAATTTTTCCTTTTTCATTGGTTAATAGCTTTCTTTTTCAGATCATATGCTATTTGGCGCTCTTCCCGGCAAAGTCAGGCAACATAATCCTGTCGGCAAACGACGGATCTTCATTTTTAATATACTTTAAATTTCGCAAAAAATCAGTGTATTCTTTTATTCCGGCAACACTGAGAATATGCGTATATTTGACATTATCCATCGCCAGTTGAATTGTTTTTTCATCCATACCCGTATACTTTACCGCCACAGCCATAGATTCCCGGGGATTTTTCTTTATATAGGCGACAGCCTGCATATGCGCCCGAACGATCTTCCTGGCTTGATCTTCATTTTTCTTTAAGTATTCACGGCCGGCCACAAGAACACAGCAGGGATGATCTTTCCAGATATCCCGTGAATAAAGAAGATATTTTCCCGCATCCATTGATACGGCCTTCGCGGGGAATGGCTCCCAGGCGATAAAAGCATCTACCTGCCCGGACCTCAGCGCACTAATCATCTCCGGTGGTTTAAGAACTATGGTTTTCTGCCGATCCAAAGAAAGACCCTGCGCCGTCACGGCCTTACGGAAAAGTGCATCCTGGACGGTGGAAAAACCGGGAATGGCAACCGTTTTACCCGCCAGATCTCCGATACTTTTAACCGGGCTGTCTTTTCCGACAACAAGAGCAGATCCTTCCGTATTGACCTGAGCCAGCATGACCACATCCGCTGCTTTATTGGCAACAGCCGTTATTGTCGGTGCTGCACCAACATATCCCATGTCCAGAACCCCGGCGGAAAATCCGCTCATCAATTCCGGACCGGCCTTGAATACGCCGGCTATGGTTACAGGCACTCCTTCTTTTTCGAAAAACCCTTTTTCCAGAGCCACCCAGAAAGGTAATTGATGAATATCACTTTGCAGATAACCGACTCTGACCGGATCGGCAAACGCCGACGTAGTCAAAAGAAACAGCGCCGTTAAAGACAATATTATTTTTTTCATAAAACACCTCTTTTTATTAAATGAACTACCCTGCAGCAAGCTACAGGAAATACGACTCTGGGCTCCCGAAAAGCTTCACCCAAAGTCGCTCGCCCTGCATCCGCTGGGCTTTACCCCACATCCGTCGGGCTGCGCTTTCGGGATCAATTCCACTTCCGCTGCAAACTTCATTACATTCGTTTTCAGCGAGTGTCATTGATTTAATCCATCAGTTGACCGCCGTTAATATCCATAATTTCACCGGTCACATAACCGGCCGCCGGCGAAGCAAGATAGGTAACGGCATGAGCAACTTCATCAGCACTGCCCATTCTTCCCAGGGGATTTTCTTTCAGATAACTGTTCTTCCCGTCTTCCGGCCATGATCTGGTCATATCCGTCTCAATGATCCCCGGAGCTACGGCATTGACCGTAATTCCATGAGGTGCAAGAATCCGGGCGAAATTCTTTGTCAGACACATTAGCGCCGCTTTTGATGCACAATAATGCAGGCCGGAAAGCAGGCCGCCTGTTTTACCCGCTATTGAGCCGATATTAATAATCCGGCCCCATTTGGCATCTTTCATGGGGGTGCTGGCTCCACACATGCAGTAATACGGCCCCTTTAGATTTACGGCAAAGACATCATCCCATTCCTTTTCCGGTATACTATCCCACTGCGGAGTTGTCGGATTAATTCCGGCGTTATTAATCAGAATGTCGAGACGACCGTACGCCCTCAGGCAGCCACTGATGACAAAGTTGACATCGTAGCGCGAAGACACATCTCCCACAAGCATCGTTGCCTTGCCGCCGTGATAATTAATTTCTTCAAAAAGGTTCTGCAGAGGTTCCATCCTGTTATCAACAGCCGCAATCAAAACACCTAGAGAGGAAAGCTTGCGACAAATTGCTCTGCCGATGCCTCCTCCTGCACCGGTTACCAGTGCCACCTTTCCTTCCAGTTCGCGCATCTTTTATTGCCTCTGCAAAATCATTTATACCTGTCACAGGTAGTGAAATCCATTAGCCGTGAAAACAGAAGAGGGATAAAGGCGGCGAGCACTTTTCCTCGCCTTCTTCATCCTCTTCTTTGACTCCGACTATTTGAAATCCGTCAGTTTCTTCTTGCCGGCAATCAGTCTCGACAATTGAATGAAGTGCTCGGCATTTAAAAATACTTCATTGAGCTGAGCCATGTCATCAACCTTCCAACCCTTCTTCATGAGATAACCAAGATACTGGAACGCAACTTTCGCTCCGTCGCCGACATGGTGGAAACCGACATACTCTCTGGTATCCGCATTAACAACAGCTTTTAACATACCATTCATGTTCGCCCCGAAGTAAAGAAGGTTCAGCGTGTGCATCCTTCCGCATACCGGCAGGGCATTTCCGGCATAACCTTCCTGATACTCTTCCGGCTTTACTTCCGGCGGACGCTCGCCGACGGGAACTTTAATGCAAATTACATTTTTGTATTTTGCGCGGGCTTCCGTTTCCGTGAGACCGATCATTGTTGCTTCCAGCGGTGATATGTAGGTATGATCGGGAATAAGTTCATAATCCATTACCGCATTTTCACCGCAAATATTTTTGGCGGCGGTCATACCTTCCTTGCGGGCACAAGCCATAAAGAACGGGGGTCCGGCCACGTCGCCCACGGCATAGACACCGGGAACGCTGGTTTCCATCTTGTCATTGACGACGATTTCATTGCCGCGGCCGATCTCCACTCCAAGCGGCTTGGCAATTTCCGAATTCGGCGTCAGACCGGATGTGATCATTACGGCATCGCATTCAAAAATCTGTTCTTTGCCGTCCACAATAGCTTTGACACCTTCCACTTTGGTTTTTCCGAGAATCTCTTTTACCTCAACACCTTCATGAATTTTGATGCCGCGCATTTTCATATTGCGGAAAACAAATTCCCGCACATCGGCATCCCACTTGGGCATGCAGGTATATTTTTCCAAAACGGTAACATCAATTCCGAAAGGAGCGAACATACTGGCCTTGCCCATGCCGATCTTGCCGCCTCCGACAAGTACTATCTTCTTGGGATCCCAGGTCATATTGGGATGGTCTCGGTAAGTCCAGACGTTCTCCAGTTTGTCTCCCTTGATGCCGGGCATCATGGGACGTGAACCGGTGGCAATAACCATGTTCTTCCCCTTGTACTTCACACCGTTTACTTCCACCGTGTTTTTATCGATGATCTTCGCCTGCCCCCAGGCAACCGCCACGCCGAGCTGCTTTACGGTCTGAAACTCCATGGCATCGGCAAAAGCCCTTGATCCTACATCCCGATAAGTTTTCATGGCCCGGGAATGACTGATGCCCTTGAGGTTAATTTCCGGATACCAGGATTTGCCGGAATACAGACGCAGACAATCCGCCATGGCTGCCTGATCGGCGACAAAATTTTCAAACGCGCAGCGGCATTTATGGCATTCTCCTCCCAGATGATCCATTTCCACGATGAGCGGTTTTTTCCCCAGTCCCTGTAAAAAACAGGAGCCGAATCTTCCTGATGCTCCTCCACCTACGAATATCGCATCATACTCAACATTGTTTGGTGCATTACTTGCTGCATTACTCATTAGACTTCCTCCTCAAATAATTATAAAATAATATCGTTAAACTTTAACAAACCCCTTATTGTACATCCATCTGCACCCGGTCTCTGGTGAAGTATCTGGGCAGGACGAGTGTTTTGGGATTATTCCCTGTTACATCACAGGCCATTTGCCAGGCATGATTGAAATCTCTGGCCGGGTAACAGCCTACGGACCGAACCGCTCCCGGATTTACGGCACCCGGTTTGCCGAAAACAATCACTTTTCCCAAATGATCCAAAACATACTGGTCTTCATAGAAAAGCCAGAAGGGATGAATCGGATGGTAGGCGTTACAATTACGATAACGGTAAATCATGTCTTCCCGGGTCAGGTATTCTTCCTTGTAATCCTGGAAATCCAGCACCGAAAAGGAATTACCGAACAGTTTTAATACTTCCCGATCGCTCTGCCTCAATCTTTCATCGATTGTTCCATTGCACTGACTGACCACAATGAGAACTCCTCCTTTGCGCACGGGAGGTTTTCTGACAAAAGAGCGGAACGCCATTGCAGTGTAAGTGAGCATTAAGAGAGGATTATTAGGCGATCCGTAAACATCAGTTGCCGGCAATCCTATGATCATTACATCCGCCTGCTCAACAGGATAGCGGAATAATTTCTTCCCCTCTTCCCACCCCATTTCAGTAATTTCCGGAGCGTGTCCGGCAAAAACGGCACAAGGCTCACCTTTGGAATTCGTGCAGGCATCTACATAAAATATCTTCTTACCGGTCGCCTTTTCAATCTGGTTATTAATTGACATCTTATGCCGCATGTAGAGAGAGTTATGAGGTTCCGCCTCGAATGAGTCCGGATGAGCAATTACCTCTGAATGATGCGACATGATGCTCCGGGCGCTGCCCAGTCCTACAACAACACCCGTACCGGTAAAACCACCCCAGTTTAAAGGTACGACTGTTCCCAGATAAAACACCAAGTCTGATTTTGTCACCGCCTCATTATATTCTACATAATCGCCATACTCGGTTTGTCCAAGATAAACCAGATTCTGTGTGCAATCATGAGAGACCAGACGTTTTGGATAGAACTTATTGAATATGTCATCGCCAAGATTGGCCCTTAATTCACTGGCGGTTCGCTTACGCTGAGTCGCCGAAGCACAAATAAGCGTGACGTTTTCTTCGGAAACACCGGCCTTTTTCAGTTCTTCCAGAATAATGGGAATGGCGATTCTTCTGGGAATTCCGGAACGCGGCGGTGCATCGAAGGCTATGGTGATACGGGAATCTTTATTAACCAGTTTGCCGATCGGCGGCATCCCGACAGGATTGGCAATGGCTTTTCTAAAATGTTTTTCCGGGTCCTTCAATGCCGGGGGATCGATTCTCTCAATGACCTGGGCTTTCTCCGGTAATTCAACGGTCATCCCGGTTTCACCATAATCAACGAACACATTTTTTGTCTTCATCTTGGCTCCTTTCAATGAAAAGGCGGGCTATTTACCGTTTCACAACAGGCAAGCAAGCCCCCCTTTTCTTCATCTCTAATATACATTTTCTCCAACTGCTTCTTCTTCGAACGGGAACAGATCGAGCGGGATATATCCGTTCTTGGTGACGATAACGTTTCTTTCCAGTCTTACACCAAAATCATCACCGGGATCCGCCTCATACACTTCCACCGCCATAACCATATTCTCTTCCAGCACTACCGGGTGTTCAATCGAGAATCCCCGGCTGACCCAAAATCCCTCGTAAAGCCCCTGCCCTATCGTATGGGCAAATTCCACAAGTGAACAGGTTCCATATTTATCATCGTAATATTCATTAAGACCGTCCTTCGCCAGTTGTCCCGTAGTATTGCCGGCCTTGACCTGGGATAATCCTTTTTGCAGCTTGGCGTAACAACGCTTATAAACATCTTTCTGTTTCGGGGTCATCTTGGCACCACAAACCCAGGAGCGGCAAAGATCCTGAACATAGCCATAGAAGAAGTTGATCGCCAGATCACAAATGATCATGTCGCCCGGACGAATCAGTTTATCGGTTGTGGCACGTTTGTAGGGATTGGTATTTCCACCTGAGGCCACGATATGCCCAAGGCTGAAGGCACAACCGAGTCGCGTCATTTCCGCAAGCAGAAGCCCCCGGGCTTCCCGCTCTCTTATTCCCGGCTTACAGATTTCATTTTTTAGTTTCCAGTATCCGATATCACCCATAGCAACCGACAGCTTCATCATTTCCAGCTCATCTTTACTCTTTACAAAACGAGCCTCTACGCAGACTTCCCCCGCCGATACCAGGTTGATTCCTCTGGCCTTGGCTATTTCATAAGCAGGAATTTCAATAAGCTCGGTACCAATCTTGTCCTTCTTGATATTCACACCGTTCTCTTTGCAGACCTGTTCTATCTGATCCCAGTATCTGTTGCATACATCTTCAAATCCGCCGGCGGCAAATTTATAAGTGATCGCGGGATAAATTCTCCCGGCAAGCCAGGGGCAGTTAAGTTGTGTCACATGCAGATCTATACCCACTGTTTCAAACAATATCGGATCCTTGTCGTGAAAGACGAGCGCATAGCGGGTGTTATTTGTCGTTTTCCAATCCTGATCCCATGAACCGGTTGCATATCTGACCTGTTCACCGTTATTGAGCAGCATAACGGCAATATCACGCTTCTTCATGGCCTGACGTATCCGGTTCAATTTGTATGCCCGCATTCTGGGAAAGTTCACACGCTCTTCAAAATCCACAGCGTCCGTTCCATAAATATGCCGGGGTGAATATTCATTTTTGAATTCGGCTAAAAATTTGTCCCACTGTTTTGCTTTTGCTTCAAATTCGCTCATTGTTTTCCTCCTTATATTAATTTCTTTTTTTTCATTACTTTCCAACAAAACTCGGCAGGTAAGTGCTCAATATCGGAAACTGGAATATAATAAAAACACTCACAACTTCAGCGATAAGAAAGGGTATAATTCCCGAAATAACATCTTCCAGTGTCACATCAGATTCCGCCACACCTTTGGCGGCATACAAATTCAGACCAACCGGTGGAGTAATGAGTCCCATTTCAACGCTCACAATAACAATTGTGGCATACCAGATCGGGTCAATGCCTGCGGCTACGATAATAGGCTGAAAGACGGGGATGGTAATACAAAGCATGGAAATGCTGTCCAGAAAACATCCGAGAATCAGATAGGAAAAAGCAAAGACGAGAACTATACCCCACGGCGGCAAGCCTGAGCCCAAAACCGCAGCCGACATTTTTGCTGAAATACCGGTTAATACGATAAAATTAGAAAATACCGTGGCGGCACCGATGACAACAAAGATCAACGCGGAAGTGGTCGCAGTCTCCGTAAACATTTTTCCTACTTCTTTAACCTTTTGTTTAGCGCTTAAATCACGGACAATGGCCAGATAAATCACCAGCAGAAGAAAAGCTGCAACGGCCGCCGCTTCGCTGGGTGAAAAAATACCGCCATAGATTCCTCCGAATGTCACCACGGCAACAATAACAATCGGCCACCAACTGATCAGACTTTTTATTTTTTCTTTTAAAGGTGCAACTTTCACCTGGGAAGCCGTTTTCATCCACGACGGTCTTATTTTCCCAATTATTACAACGGTCAGGCAGAACAATATCCCCCACAACAATCCCGGCATTACTCCCGCCATAAGCATCTTGCCGATGGATATGCCGGAGAGCATTCCATAGACAATCGCCAAGACGCTGGGCGGTATCAGCATCCCGATGGAACCGGCGGCAGCGCATATGGCATAAGCCAGTTTTTTGTCATAACCATGCTTTCTCATCTCCGGTGCACAGATTTTGGCAAATACCGCAGTTGTAACAAGTGAAGAGCCGCAAACCGCGCCAAATGCGGTGCAACCTCCAATTGAGGCCATCCCCAATCCGCCCCTGATTCCCGAAAGCCATAAAGCCATACTATTGAATAATTTTTGGCTGATTCCTCCACCGCTTGCCGCAAAACCCATCAGGATAAAAAGCGGCAACGTAATCAAATCCGGCGAAGCTATTTTATGATAGAAAGCCGTCGTTGTTACCCATATTGCCTGACGGGCATCGGTAATTATAGCAAGTCCGATGAAACCTGCGGTCGCCAGTGCAATACCTATATGAATGCCCAGTGCCAGAAGCAGGAAAAGAATTATTATTGTTATAATACCTATTGTCAGTGGTTCCATTTAGTAAATTCTCCTTACACACCTACCGATTCTTTTGCCTTGATGTCTTTACCCCGGATATGATCAAGAACCAAAAACAAATACCTTATCGTCAAAAACAGCATCCCAATAGGCATTGCCATTTTCCCCAACCACCAGGGCAAAGGTATTGCTGCCATCATTTCTTCTCTAATTATGAAGGATTCCAGAAAATGAATTGTTGCAAAGTACGTAATAAGCGCGCATATAATCAGAGAAACAAGCTCACTCAATATCAGCATAACACGGCGGACGGCAGGAGAAACAATACCAATCAGCAGAGACACTCTGACATGAGCATCTATTGTCAACGTATAGGCAAAAGCCGTAAAGACAATCCACGGCATCATCAATTCGCAAATCTCCCAGGAGGCAGGCAACGGATGTTTAAATAAAAACCGCATGATGATATCAACAACTATCATCAGTGTTACACCTAAAGTCACCAGCCAGGAAACTGACACAAGAAGCTTCTCGATTTTAACAGACCCCAGACTGATCTTCTCCAACAACATTATTGACCTCCATTCTTTCCAACAGCATTGTGTAACACAACTGATGTTGCCAGGTTGATGCTCCCGGTTTTTTATTGCAGCATGAGCGGTGAACCGGGAGCATTACCTTGATATTTTTATTTTTTAACACCCCATTTTCTTGGCCATTTGTAACCCATTTCTTCAGTAATCTCCTGCCATCTCTGAACCAATTTATTACCGGGATACCCTTTGGCCTCACATTCAGCCGCAAATTCCGCCGGAATGTCCGGAAGCATCTCTGCCCATTTTTTTATCTCGGATTCGGGAAAATCAATAAAAGTAACGCCCTTATCCTTGTATACTTTCATCAAAGCTTTATATTTATTGGGGATAATTTCTTTTGCCGCCATCATTTCCACGTCACGGCCGGTATCAAGAAGAATTTTTTGAATTTCCGGAGAAAAACTGTTGAATGTATCCAGATTCATGTAAATGGGACCATAAAGAGCGGTAGTCAGTCTCGCTTTAATAAAATATTTTGCTACTTCGTAGATTTTGAATGCATCAAAATGTTCGAAAGGAAGCAGGTCAACATTTACTACACCGGTGCGCAACAGGTCGTATCTCTCCGCCACAGGTCTTACGACTGCAGTTGCTCCGGGAGGCATCCAGCGGCCGAAATAACGACCGACCAAAGTAACTTTCTCGCCTTTGAAATCCGCAATACTTTTCAAAGGCTTCGTGCTCATAAACGCATATTCACCGCCGGGAGCATCCATTAACATAATGATATTTTCTTTTTTGGCATCCTGGGCAAACTGGGGAAATTCCGCCCGTATTTTCCGGTTAGCCTTGGCTACTATTTCATAATCAGTGGGACCAAATGGAAAAACATATTCAAAATTTCCAAAGATGAATCTACTGGGGGTATACCATTCATGCATGCAGCCGACCTGCGCAGTCCCTTTTTTGATCAGTTCAAGATGAGCCATCGGAGCCCCCATTGATGCGCCCCAATAACTCTCAAAGGTGATCAACCCTTTTGTTCTCTTTGTCACTTCCTGCTGCCAAATTTTTTGAATCTCGCTCATCAGCTGATTCTCCGGGAAAAAACTCGCGTATCTGAGTTTCACGGGTTTGTCCGCCGCCCAAGCGCTGTTCACCATCATAAATGACAGAAACAGTACCACTGTAATACACAATGTTTTTATTGCTGCCTTCATTTTGCTCTCCCTTCTTTTCTTTATTTTTAAAATAATATTTCTCACCGTCACTGAACTAAAACGGCAACCATAACTTGCCCATTTATTCTTAGGATCATTGATACGGTTTCATGCAACTTGAAAGCAAATCAACGGATGCCGCCCATATCGATTGATCAGATCAGGTAACCATCTTATCTTAAGTGTCACTTCGCATATCCAAGCTGACGGGAAATAAATAAACCCTTTTCCATTAAATATCCGGCATGTCCCGTCATCTTTTCAATATTGCTGCGGGATACTTCATCCATCAGACAAAGACCGGCAACAACTTCTCCCTTGGCATTTTTCACCGGTACCGAGATACAGCAAAGATCATCCCGGGTTTCACGATCATCCGTGGAATAGCCTCTTTCTCTGACAATTTTTAAATGTTCCTTGAATTTATCCGGATCGACAATGCTTCTTTCCGTAAATTTTGTAAATTCAATCGAGTTGATCAATTCATCCTGTCTTTCTTCAGGAAGGTAGGCGGCAAGTATTTTGCCGAGCGACGTGGTATGTATGGATATGTTAAAACCAACCCGGTAAGTCATCAAATCAATATTCAGATTTTGTACACGTCCCAAAACGATAACCTTATTCTTGTGCAGAATCGCCCAACTGGCCGTGCAACCTTTTTCTTTTGCCATCTGTTCGATATGAGGTGCCATAATATTCCGCAAGGGTGAATTAAATACATACACCATACCTACTTCAAAAAAGCCGATGCCCACTCTGTATTTATCCGTAAGACTGTTTTTCTCAAAGAAACCCTCTTCGGTAAGAGTACTGAGCATCCTTGACACTTTACTCGGAGCCATATCCAGAGCTTTGGCCACTTCGTTGACTCCGGCTTCCGGAATGTTAAAAGAATTATAATAGGAAATGAGCTTAATGAAATCCTTCAGTGTTTTATAATCTTGTTTCTTCCCGTTACCGTTTTCCATTGCGCCTCCTGAAGTTTTTTTAGAATACCATTCTAATTTTTGGCAATAATATACTAATTAGTATCATTGTCAAGTATTTTTTAAATATCGTTCTATTTTATTGCTTAATCAAATAAAAAACAGAATATTATGCTTTTTTATTTGAGATACTATTTCATTTTATAGTAAAGATTTTTAAGAAAAAGAGAAAATCTGATAGTGAATATTTAGAGTAGTATTGTAAATATAAATACTTAAGTATTGGGGAGCATCCTGAAAATTGATGCAATGCTTCCGACATCAATCAACATTCTTACACCATTAATGTAATGTCTTGCAGATATTCAGATTAAAAAAACAGTGAGACCGAGGAAACTTCCGCCGGATTAAGAAAACTCTCCTGAGGAAGAAAACCAAACGGAAAGAATATTCAGCAGGTGTTACAGGCAAGACAACTACATTACATCGTCTGGCGGGCAATGACTATGCGCTGTACTTCGGAAGTGCCTTCATAGATGGCCGTAACCCGGACATCGCGGTAAAGACGCTCAATTTTATATTCCTTCATGTACCCATAGCCTCCGTGGATTTGTAGTGCCCGATATGCTACGCGGTTTGCCATCTCGGAGGCAAAGAGCTTGGCCATGGAAGCTTCTTTTGTAAAAGGCAGGCCCTTGTCTTTCAGCGAGGCGGCCTTAATAGCCAGACCGTGGGCCGCCTCTATTTCCGTCGCCGAATCAGCAATCATCCATTGAATTGCCTGAAAGGAATCTATTGACCGGCCGAATTGCCGCCGGTTCTTGGCATATTGAATGGCTTCGTCCAGACAGGCACGGGCAATTCCCACCGATTGAGAAGCAATGCCGATGCGGCCGCTGTCGAGAGCCACCATGGCAATTTTAAAACCTATTCCTTCTTTACCGAGTAAATTCTTTTTGGGAATCCGGCAATCCTCAAACAACAATTCTACGGTATTCGACGCCCGCAGCCCCATTTTGTCTTCTTTCCGCCCGATTGTAAAACCGGGAGTGCCTTTTTCGAGGATAAATCCGGATAAGCCGCGGTTTGTTTTATCCTGACCGGTACGGACAATTAAAATAATTACATCAGCCCAGTCTCCATTGGTAATAAAAGACTTTGATCCGTTAACAACATAACAATCGCCGGCTTCTTCAGCCCGGCTGGTCATCCCTCCGGGATCGGATCCCGCATCCGCCTCCGTAATGGCAAAGGCACCCAACAATCCCCCTCCGGCCAATGGTCTCAAATACTTTTCCTTTTGCTCATCATCCCCGAATTTCAGCACGGGCTCGCAGGAAAGATTGGTTACCGACATTGTTACCGCGGTAGAAGCACAGGAATATGCTATTTCCTGCAAGGCCAATGAATAACTGACCGCTCCCGCTCCGGCCCCGTCGTATTCCGGCGGAATCATCATGCCAAACAATCCCAGCTCTCCCATTTTTTTTATAACTTCCCGGGGAATATTTTCATCCTGCTCCCATTTATGGGCGTATGTTTCCAGCTCGTTACGGGCAAAATCATGCGCCATCAAACGGATCATTTCCTGTTCTGATGATAGTTCAAAAGACATAACCTGTTTCTCCTACGGTATGTAAATTATAACCAATAGTTCAGTGGTTTCCTCGGTCGGATTACTCAGTTTATGGTACAGGCCGGAATTGAAATGAATACTGTCGCCCTTGGACAAAACCGATACATTGGCGCCGATCTCGATGACAAGACCACCCGCCAAGACATAAACAAACTCTTCACCCTCATGCTTGTATTCCACACCTTTATGCATTGTCCCGGCATCAATGGTTACAAGATAAGAACGCAAATGATTACCAGCCGTTGCTTTGGTCAAAGGCATATAGGCATAAGAAGCAACCCGCCGCTTGTGGCTTTTTATCCGGACCGCAGAAGCTTTCTGCCCGTCGGCGGATCCGCCTGAGGCCATATTGAATTTTAATGCCCGGCTGATCTGTAATATTAAGGCAACCGGCGGCATTATTTTATTTTCCTCGACGTTTTTCAGAACATTGGCCGG
>MVRV01000098.1 GCA_002068015.1 Smithella sp. PtaU1.Bin162 | reverse complement strand
ATGTAAAAAACAATACGATCCTGCAGATTGACTCGTATAGAAGCACTTTTTTTTGCAATTAATTGCAGCGTCCTGATCTTTTACATTTCCAAACATTTTTGACATAGTGAATTAAAACAAGAGAGAAAAGAATATCTTGACAGCAAAATCAGCGTTTATTATAAAGCAAATAAATTCATTAAAGTAAATTATTGAACCTTTTAAAACGGAGTATTACGGAAACTTTTATTATTAATCTTACCCGATAATTTATGCATTTAAGCAGAGAATCATGATTGAAAAACAAATTGCAGATGGAATAAAGAAAATACGCGGGATCAAAGGTCTTACGTTAAAACAGTTGGGGCTGAAAACAGGTATTTCTCCGGGCATGCTTTCGCGTTTGGAAAACAACCAATCTTCACCGCCTATTGCTACGCTGGCAAAAATTGCCCAGGGTTTGGAAGTGCCCATCAGTATCTTTTTTGAGGAAAACGGAAATACAACGGATCAAAAGTATACTGTTACGCGCAATGGTCAAAGACGACAGGTAGTTCGCCGTGGCACCGACATCGGGTTTATTTATTACGCCTTTAATGCTGCCAAAGACCTCCATCTCATTGAAGCTTTTATCATGAAGCACCCGCCGCTGAAGAAAAAAATAAAAGTACTGTATGATCATCCGGGTGAAGAATTTGTTCTGGTTTTAAAAGGATCAATTGAATTGATTTATGGCCATGAAACAATACCCCTGGCCGTAGGCGATGCCATCCATTTTGATCCGTCAGTACCTCATCGTGCTCAAAACGTGGGCAAAGAAATGTCTGAATGCCTTGTGGTTATTGCCGGACAAAAGAGTAACGTCAAGAGAAATATCTGACGTTATTTTAAAAATACATCTTCTTCGTATTCAAGATAACCTTCAAAGAATAATTTACATGCATTTCGTTTACATCACTTGCTGATGTTGAATGATATACCGGCCGACGGAGATAGCCTATTCTCTGCATTCCGCAGACTCCGGCAGTATCAGTGCAACCCATTTTGGTAATAATGTTGTCCCGCCACTACTATAATGTTTTCACCGGTACATAAAAAATATGTTTGATGAAATGTTCTATTTGATAGACCATTATCCATATACACCTGACTAAAATAAAATTGCTCATCCGTAGAAAACAGTTTTTCGAAAGTAAAATATCCGACATTAAAATGATTAATTATATGCAAATTATTTCGCTAAACAAAACAAAAGCTTCCGATTAAAGTTTACTATTAGTAAAAAAAATGCTTGACATTAAACAATTATTAACTATCATGCAACATAGTTCGTATAATGAAACATTATCGCTGTAATGCGGCTGGCGATAATCCGGGTAGATAATCAAAATAAATATTTTCCAACAAAAAACAGAGGGAGGTAATGTACGATGAAAAAACTTTTTTGTGTTTCTATCGCCGGGATGTTTTTTTTCTTACTGACGAGCTTCGCTTTTGCCCTGGAAATTAAATTTGCTCATGTGGTTAATGAAAAAGATGCCTTTCATGTAGCGGCGGAGAAGTTTAAGGAACTTACCGAAAAGAGCTCCAAGGGAGAAATTACAGTCAACATTTTTCCCAATGCCAAGCTTGGTGATGAACGCACTCTTCTGGAACGGATGAAAATGGGGATCGTCGATGCCGCAATCATTACCACCGGACCGATCATCAATTTTGTGCCGTCGTTCGGTGTTATCGACCTGCCGTTTATCTTTCGTGATCCGGATCATGCATACAAAGTTCTGGATGGACCTGTCGGCCAGAAGCTTCTCGTTTTAATGGAGACGCAGGGGTGGAAAGGACTGGCCTTCGGCGAGCGTGGATTCCGGAATCTCACCAACAGCAAACGCAAAGTTGTCACCCCGGGAGATATAAAAGGACTGAAAATCCGTGTCATGCAAAATCCGGTTTATGTTGATTCTTTTACGGCTCTGGGAGCCAATGCGGTTCCCATGGCCTGGACCGAAGTGCTCACAGCGCTTCAGCAGGGCACTGTGGACGGCCAGGAGAATCCTCTCAATGTCATAGTCGCTTTCAAACTTAACGAGATGCAGAAATATCTGAGCATTACCCGTCATGCGTATGCCCCGGCTGTGATTCTCATGAGCATGAAGTTGTGGCAGAAGCTTACACCCGCACAGCAGGCACTGGTCAAGGATGCCGCACAAGGTGCAGCCGTATTTGAACGGGATTGGGATAACAAAATGGAAGCGGTTTGGCTCAAGTATCTCCAGGCCAAAGGTATGATGGTGAGCAATCCGGATTTGAAACTATTCCGCGAAGCGGCAAAACCGGTTTATGATAAATACACCCCGGCATTTGGTAAAGAGATAATCGACACGATCATCAATACCAAGTAAGGAGCACTCTTATGACAGCTGAAATAGTAAGTGGAACGGTGACGGATGCTACCGCCGCTCCATCATTGCTTCTTTCCTGGAGCAATCGGATCAATAATTGGAGTGAGAAAGTACTTTTCGGACTGATGCTGGCCATGATCTTTTTCACTACTCTCCAGGTTATTGCCCGCGTATTTTTTACCGCCCTTTCCTGGTCGGAAGAAATCACCTGCTTTCTTCTGGTTTATGCATCACTTGTCGGGGCTGCGGTGGCCTTTAAAAGGGGAGCCCATATTGCCGTAACCTTCATCGTTGAATTCCTGCCTGCCGTAATCCGGAAATCTTTGACAATTCTGGTGCACTTTCTGGGCATCGGTTTTTTTGCAGTTATTGCCACTTACGGGATATCGCTCATGCAGGCGGAGCGGAGTCAAATTTCACCGGCAATGATGATTCCCATGGCTTGGGTATATCTGATCTTCCCGATTACAGGCGTCGTCGTCATTCTGCATCTTCTGGCGTCGATCGGCCAGATACTAAAGAGGAGGTAATGTATGGGCTGGGTTCTCTTTGGTAGTTTCTTCCTGCTTCTGCTCATCGGTGTTCCTGTGGGTCTGGCTGTGGGGCTTTCGGCGCTCATTGTCTTTATTCTCAACGGTATTCCTCTGCAAATGGTTCCTCAAACAATTTTTGAGGGCAGCAGTTCTTTTGCCCTTGTGGCCGTTCCGTTTTTTATCCTGGCCGGAGATATTTTAGCCCGGGGTGGAATTTCAGAACGCATCCTTGCCGTGGCGGAAGCAACCATCGGACGAATACGCGGCGGATTGGCAATTGTTGCCACCATGGCCTCCATGTTCATCGCCGCCATCTCCGGTTCCGGTGCTGCGACTACGGCGGCAGTGGGGGCATCCCTGATGCCGGAGATGAAAAAAAAGAAATATGACGAGGATTTTTCCGCCGCTCTGATCGCTTCATCCGGCAGTATCGGGGTGGTTATTCCTCCCAGTGTGCCTATGGTGCTCTATGCTGTGATTGCCGGTGAGGGAGTGGCCAAATTATTCATGGGTGGATTTCTTCCGGGGACACTTATGGGAGCGGGTTTGATTACTTATGCAGTCTGGTGCTCACATAAACACAACTATCCCGCAAGCGAAAAATTGCCGTTAAAAGAAGTGGGAAAGAGGTTTGTATCTTCTCTGTGGGGGCTGATGACTCCGGTTATTATCCTGGGGGGGATTTTCTCCGGCTATTTTACGCCTTCTGAAGCCGCTGCTATTGCCGTTGATTATTGCATTCTCATTGCCTGGGCCATCTACCGGTCTCTGGATTTTAAAAAGTTCTACAAATTGGTCGTGGGTGCGGGAGTTACATCGGCATTGATTATGTTTATCATCGGTACAGCCAAGATTTTCGGGTGGGGGCTGGCCTTTTATCAAATTCCCGAGGCTGTCGCCAAATCGATGATCGACATTGCGGGTAATAATTATTTTGCGATCTACCTGATGATCAACATCATCGTGCTGATAGCCGGATGTTTCATGGAAACAGCTTCCGCCTTGATTATTTTAACCCCCATATTCCTTCCTCTGATCGAGGCTGTGGGGGGTAATCTTATCCATTTCGGCGTAATTATGACTATGGGACTTGCCATCGGTATGACCACTCCTCCCATGGCCATCGACATCTTTGTGGCGAGTGCCATCAGCGGGCGTTCCTTGGAGCAGATCAGCCGGGCTATTTGGCCGATGGTGATTGTTCTTTTCACCGTACTTTTTATTTGTACGTATATTCCCTGGTTCGTGATGATACTGCCGAGGATTTTCATGGGCGTTGGATGAGATTGTCTTTCCAGCCAAAAGGAATCCCGATATTTTTATTATTGAATAAACTCATAAGGAGAAAAAATATGCGTTCGGATATTTTGAAAAAGAATGTGGAAACCATACCCCATCGGGCATTATTGATGTCGGCGGGGTTGCAGAAAGATGATCTGGAAGCAGGCAAACCATTCATTGGTGTTGCCAACAGTTATAATGATCTTATCCCCGGACACATTCATCTTGGAGAACTTACCCGGGAAGTAAAACGAGGCATCCGTGATGCCGGCGGCGTTCCCTTGGAATGGGGTGTTCCCGGTATTTGTGACGGAATTGCCATGTCGGTGGAGATGCGGCTCAGCCTGCCCAGCCGCGAACACATTGCCGATAATATTGAGCTCATGACTCTTTCCCACAGCCTGGATGGATGGATTGGTGTGACCAATTGCGATAAAATCACTCCCGGCATGCTTATGGCGGCGGGTCGCCTTAATCTGCCGGCTATTATGGTTACAGGCGGTCCCATGAAAGCCAATGTTATCGATGGGAAGAAATATCATCCCATACAAGGCTTTAGTATGGTCGGGGAGATCAAGGCGGGGAAAATGAGTATGGAAGAAGCTGAAAAACGGCTTGACTGCATGGTGTGCGGAGCGGGGTCATGCGTCGGACTATACACTGCCAACACAATGGCTGTCGTAACTGAATCCCTGGGAATGTCGCTGACTAAATGTGCCACTACACCTGCCCTGGATCCGCTGAAAAAGCAGCAGGCCTATGAATCCGGGAAAAGAATTGTGGAACTGGTTAAAAAGAACATCCGTCCCCGGGATATTATGACCAAAGCCGCCTTTGAAAATGCCATCCGTGTGGATATGGCTATGGGGGGATCGACCAATACGGTTTTGCACATTCCCATGATAGCCCGGTCCGTCGGTATAGATATCGCAGTCGATCAATTCGATGCGATATCCCGGAAGATGCCGCATTTGTGCTCGATCATTCCCGCCGGGCCATATGAGATAACCGACATTAATGCCGCAGGCGGAGTTCCGGCGGTAATGAAGCGAATCTTGGGTATGCTGAAAGATAACCCCACGGTAAACGGAAAATCCATCCTGGAGATAGCCCAAGCGGCAACGGTGATCGACGAGGAAGTCATTCGCAGTATGGACAATCCGTATCATCAGGAGGGCGGGATAGCGGTTTTGAAAGGAAATATCGCCGCGAGCGGCATCATAAAACAAACTGCGCTGGCTCCGGAAATGTTTGTCCATAAAGGGCCTGCAAAAGTCTTTTATAACGAGCAGGATTTGCTTGATGCTATTGAAACAAAAAAAATCGCCGAAGGTGATGTTCTGGTTCTTCCCTTTCAGGGGCCTGCCGGAGCGCCGGGAATGCCGGAAATGCTTACACCCACCGATGCCGTCAAGGGCGCCGGTTACAAACGTGTCGCCCTGCTTACGGACGGACGTTTTTCGGGAGCCACTACCGGCCCGTGTATCGGCCATATAGAAATGGAAGCTTTTAACGGAGGAGCAATCGGTGCGATCAAAGACGGGGATATGATTGAAATAGATATTCCCAACCGCACACTGAATGTGGTGCTCAGTCCGGAAGAAATCAAGAAAAGGTTGTCATCGGTGCGCAGCGTGGAAAGAAAACTCACATCGATGCTGGAGAACTATCGTAAAACGTACACCGGAGTGAATTGCTACGGGAAATAAAACTATTCATAAACATAAAAAGATTTCAGCTATGCGGGGCATTTTCCACCGGAGATACGGTAAGTCTCCTTTTTCATCTTTCCAGGCTCAGACCGGAATCCGGTAATTGTTTGATAATGCTGGATTCCGGCAAAAGCCGGAAAGAGAAAGGAAGCATTTTTTCGGGGGATTGTATTAGGATGCAAATTGTTAATTGATCAGCACAAACAAAAATGCACTCCCGCGCATTGATATGTACAGGAGTGCATGATTTTTTAAAGAGTTAATTAAATAGCTCTGACGTTTTCCGCTTCCAGGCCTTTTTTACCCTGGCGCACATCAAAACTTACCTGCTGGCCTTCGGATAAGGTCTTAAACCCATCACCGCTGATGGCACTGAAATGTACAAAAACATCATCACCGCCGGTCTGTTCGATAAAACCGAAGCCTTTACGCTCATTAAACCACTTTACTTTACCTTCTGACATCGTATTAAATCCTCCTTTCTAAAAATTTCTCAAGTCGAATTAACACGGTGCAGAACTGAAAAAGCCACCAGACTCTAAAGAACATGGTGGCTTACCTTTGTACTTCAAAATGTCTAAATTCAACTTTCATCTGCATCTTACATGTCCAAATGACACCCTGACGCAAACTTGGAGGCACCCTACGCTCAATATCAATTAATGTCAAGACATATTTTTAATATGAAGAAGTACAATAAATACTTGCAGGCAATGCCGGTATTCAGGTATCTTTCTGACCGATAATTAATCCTTGAGGAGTAGAAATGGAAGCAGAAAAACATTATGGGCCGGTATGGTTTTTAAGTGGAGAAAAAGGGGGCCGTTACCCGAGTTGCAATGCGATTTTTATCAAAGGTCCGAATATACTAATTGATCCGACGGCGACGAGGGAAAGATTGGAACAGATTCATGATGAAGAGGGAGTGAGTGAAGTATGGCTGAGCCATGTTCATGAAGATCATATCAGGCATCTGAGTTTATTTGCTGATTGCCCCCTTGGTGTGTCCCGGGAAGACGCCCCGGGAGTTACGGATATAGAACTGTTGCTGGATAGTTACGGAGCGACAGGCAATATCAGAGAGTACTGGCATCAATATATGCTGGATAAATTCGATTATCATCCCCGGCAGGTATCGCGCATTTTACAGGCGGGGTCGGTAATCGATCTGGGAGGAATAACGGTAGATGTAATTGGGACTCCCGGACATACACCGGGGCATTTGTCTTTTTATTTCCGGGAACAGGAGATATTATTTCTGGCCGATTATGATCTGACCAAGTTTGGGCCGTGGTATAGTGACCGGGGAAGCAGTATTGCCGATACGGTGAGGACAATTGAACTTTTGCGGAAATGGCCGGCCCGGGTATGGATGACATCTCATGAAATGGGGATACTTGCGGACAATCCGGGCGAGCTGTGGGATAATTATTTAAAAATAATAGATATACGAGAAGAAAAGCTGCTGGACCTTCTTGCCGAACCACGTACTTTGCAAGAAATTATCCGGGCCTGCATCATTTACCGGATTCCCCGGAAACCGGAATCATTTTTTGATTTGGGAGAAGAAGGTCACATGAGGAAGCATCTGGAAAAACTGATTGCAGAAAAGCGGGTTTACCGGGAAGGGAATAAATTTGTCCGAGTGTAATATCCGCCCCGGAGAATGTGCCGGGGGCGGCTCTGAATATATTTCAGCGAGGGGAAAATATGACAGCAAAGAAAAAACAACTGTTTGAGCATGACGATCGTCTGGAGAGGTTATCGGTGGCCGGGCGGGAGAAAATATTGGACGATAAACTTCACAAACTGGTGACTTACGCATACAAGAATGCTCCTGCCGTAAGGGAACGGTTTGATCAGGCCGGTATCAAACCGAAAAGCGTCCATAGCATTCAAGACTTGGAGGCACTGCCGATCCTGCGGAAAGATGACCTGATCAGGCTGCAGAAAGAAAACCCTCCTTTTGGCGGTTATCTGGCGGTACCGATTGCCGGTTTGGGAAGAGTGTTTCAGTCCCCGGGCCCTATTTACGATCCGGAGCGGAGGGGCCGGTCGGCGCAATCCGATTTCGGTAAAGGGCAGATCGTAATTAATACATGGTCTTACCATATTACGCCGGGTGGTTTCATCGTGGAAGACATGCTCAGGAATATGGGCTGCACGGTATTTCCCGCCGGTCCCGGAAATACTGATTTGATCTTGCAGGTTATGTACGATCTCAGGGCGGCGGGCTTTGTGGGAGCACCCTCTTTTCTAAATGCCGTTATCAGGAAAGCCGAAGAGAAGGGGTATGATTTCCGGAAGGATTTTAATCTGCGCTGGGCGATGGTTTTCGGCGAGATGGGGGGTGACGTATTAAGAAAAATGTTTACGGAGAAATACGGGATCGAGTGTATCTGGGGCGATGCCTATGCGACTGCGGATCTGGGATTTGTGGCGACATCCTGTGAAAAGAACTGCGGCATGCATGTAACCACCGATGCCATTGTGGAGATAGTTGATCCGAGTACGGGGAAAGCGCTGGAGCCGAACGAAGTGGGAGAGATTGTGGTGACGCCGTTTGACGAAGTATATCCGCTGATCCGCTTCGGAACGGGAGATTTATCGTGTTTACAGGAAGAAGTATGTGACTGCGGCCGGACGACGGCCCGCCTGCCGAAAATCATGGGCCGTTCGGGCGATGCGGTGCGTGTACGGGCGATGTTTGTGCATCCCAACCAGACGGATCAGGTTGCCGCGAAATACCCGGAAATTGCCGCCTATCAGCTGGTTGTGACGAGAGCCGACAACCGGGACAACATGGTCATGTCGGTGGAACTTTGCCGTGAGCCCGCCGATAAGGAGAAGTGGCTCGCAAATCTGGATAAGGATTTTCGGGATATCTGCAAGGTAAAATGTGATGAAGTGTGTTTTGTCCCCGCAGGTACAATGGAAAAAGGGGCCAAAAAAATCGTGGATAAAAGAACATATTGATTAATGTGGGTAGTCTGAGCGGAGGATATTGATTATCCGGCGATTGAAATAGTTGTATGATTAGCCCGGGGACCTTGCAGCGGAAAATTATTGTCTTACAAGGAAAGCGATAAAAATAACAATTGCTCCCAGAATAAATCTATACCAGGAAAAGGGCAGGAACGTTTTTGTCTGAACATAACGCATGAGAAACCAGATTGCGGCAATACCGGTAATACATGAAACTATCATTCCGAGAATAAAATTCCCCGTAATCATGGTCGGATGGGAAATTACATAAGGCAGCTTGACTGCGGCTGCGCCGAAAATGATCGGAGCGGAAAGCAGAAAAGAAAAGCGGGCCGCGGCATCTCTGGTCAAACCAAGGAGCAGTCCGACAGTCATCGTAATCCCGGAGCGCGAAACCCCGGGAATAATTGCCAGGGCCTGTGACAGGCCTATCAAAAAACTTGTTCCGAATGATATATCATTCATGCGGGTTTTTTTGGCACTTTTCCGGTCCGCCCAGTATAAAATAATGCCCAGTAAAATCAGCATGGAGGCTATTAAAACGGGATTGCGGAAAGTTGTTTCCGCATATTCCTCGAGCATATAACCGATAGCGGCGCCGGGAATAGTAGCAGCCACCAGATACCAGAACAGCCGCCCGTCCGTGCTTTTTGTGTCGGTAAATCCCTTTGATAATAAGCGCAGCCAGTCCTTCCAGAAATAAACGGCCACGGCAATTAATGTTCCCAGATGCAGGGCGATATCAAAAGTAAGGCCGGGATCTTCCCATTTAAAAAGCCAGGGGACGAGCACCAGATGAGCGGAACTTGATATAGGCAGAAACTCTCCCAGACCTTGAACTAAACCTAAGATTACAGCCTCAACTGTCGTCAACTTTCACCTCTTTTTTGTGAATAAAAAACAATGGAGATAACTGCTTTGGATGATTGTCCAATATCTTAATATTATCCGGTTGTCCATATTCTTTGTGAAAAAAACAGCGATAAGGTGCAGGCATTGACACAAATTGCCGACGGTGCTAAATGAATTAAACTTAATAATACACCGGCGGGAGGATGACAACGTATGTCGGAACTGGTCAGATTCGGGGTTTCACTGGAAGAAGGGCTTTTGAGAAGATTCGACGATTTGATTCACCGCCGGAAATATACCAACCGCTCGGAGGCGCTTCGCGATATGATCCGTCAGGAACTGCTTAAACAGGATTGGGAGGAAGGCGGCGAAGTAGCGGGCGCCATTACCTATATTTACGATCATCACACGAGAGAACTCTTAAGCAGGATTATTGATATTCAGCATGACAGTCAGGATGTGATTATCTCCACCCAGCATATTCATCTCGATCACCATAACTGCCTGGAAATTGTTGCCGTCAGGGGGAGAGTGAAGAAAGTTCTGCAGCTTTCCGATTCCTTGAGGGCAATCAAGGGTGTTCGTCACTGTGCGCTCAGTATGACGGGAACGGCGGAAGAAACATTAAGGTAGCTTGGATGGAAGAGGTTTGATAATTCACACGGCCGGAGTAATGATAATTACCACCGTAGTTCATGGTGAATACATTTTTGATTCCGGCCTCTGTTTCGCGGATGCAGTAAATGCGTCCAGATCGGAAAATACATTCACACCCGCCAGGCGTTGCATATCCATTTGATAGCGCCCTTCCCAGCCCACCTTTTTCAGCCTCCTGTCCATAACAAGCTGAAGCAGAGGACGGAGAGCATATGTCCATACCGGCACCCACAGGCGTCCTTGTCTTTTGGCCCGCCCGGACGGTTCCCACCATCCCATAATCTTCTGACGATGCAGCCAGACCAGGTATTGCAGCATTTTTTCATCCAGGCAACGGGTTTTAACATTGGCCCAGATACCATTGTAGAATTTGTATTCACGGGCGTTGGTTACCAGCCCCTGGTCCAACAGATCCTGACGCATGACGGTTTGGGGATAAGGAGTCAGTATCTGGCAGTAGCTGGTGTCGGCATCGAGGGATTTTAAGAAGTTATAGTTTTCAATAATATCTTTTTCGTCATCATCCGGGAAACCGAAAATCAAGCCGGCAACAACCATGATACCGTATTTGTGGCAAAGCTGTACGGCCAGACGTGAAGCATCAACAATATCGCCCTTGTGAGCGACCGCCAGGTTTTTTCTGGACACATTTTCAATGCCCAGAAAGATCGACTTAATGCCCGCAGACGACATTTTGCGCACCATCTCTTCGTTTCTGGACATGGAAAGGCAATCGGCCTGGACGATCAGATTCAGTCCCTTATAATTGCGGGCGATAATGGCATCGCAGATTTCAATTACCCGCTTAGGGTCCAGCACCAGATTGTCATCCGCTACAAAAATCAGGCGTGTCCGGCGGTTATAATAAATATCGTCAATATCCGCCAATATCCGTTCAAGAGGATAAGCCCGAAAAGTCTTTCCATACATATGGTTCATGCTGCAAAACGAACAGGCGCGCGTGCAGCCCCGGGATGTTTCCATTACCTCGACTCTGGAAAGCATGACGTGGTATCCCGAGGTCAGGCGGCGGCGGTCGCGGATGGGAATTTTAATCTTTGATAAATCGAGCAGTTCTCCTTTGGGGTTATGCACAAACTCCCGGCCGTTCTTATAAGACAGGGAAGGAATGTCTTCGATCCGGTCACTGCCTTCCAGTGCATTGACGAGCCTGCGGCATGTTTCTTCTCCTTCTCCCCGGATCATAAAATCAATCAGACGCGCTTCCGGTGAACGGGCGATTTCTTCATGCATCAAGGTGGCATGATAGCCACCGATAACGATTTTAACATCAGGCAACAGGTGTTTGATGAGCCGGATCAATTTGACGCAGGTGTCATACTGCCAGGTCATGGCCGACAGTCCGACGAGCTGCGGATGGATTTTTAAGAGTGTTCTGGTCAGATAACTTCTCAGCCGGCAGCGTTTGCGGACAAGGTCGATGATATATACCTCATGCTCCTCATCAATATTGGCGCCCACGCTGGCAATGCCGCAATTGGGCATATGAAAGGCGGCCTCATGCATGATTACCGGCGCTACGTCCGGCATGGACAGCAGAACGATTTTCATAGAAATTCTCTGGTTAAATCAATGATAACATAATAAAAATACCACCTCATGTCAATTGTCTTGCCCTGCATATCGCCTCTTCGTTTAAGAGGGGCGGGAGTGTTTTTCGACAACAACAACAAAGGGTATGATTAAAAAGTATACCGCCATTGACCATGATGGTGAAATAAAAGAAACAATGAAGGCCAGAGCGGAAATAACGGGTGTAATCATGGATCTGCAAATGCCTTTAAACGCTGTACTTCTGCTGATCGGAGAGGAAGTTATTTCGGGAGTTTTTGCCAGATACCACCAATGAATAAGCAGAAAAAAACCGAGACTGAACATGTTGCCGTGGAAGAGACAGACGGCAAGCTGAACATCGGAATAATCTCCACTGAGATTTGTAGTAAAGGGCATCAAAACCACAAAAATCAGCGTGAACAGTGTGATTCTCATGACAACGGAATCGATTATGCGAATATAATGATACTGCCGGTTGTGGATACGCCAGAAGGAAGCGAGAACGAAGAAAGCAACTATAAAGGATATAAACTCGGACTGCATTCCGGCGAGAATCGGGGCGAGTTTTACCTTGGCTTCCGTTTTGGAAAGGTGCGGAATGACGAGACCGGTGACAAGCAGGGTCATGGCGAACGCAAAAATCCCGTCCACAAGAGCCTCGAGCCTGTTTTTCAAAATTCTGAGATCTTTTTGATCATCCGCCATAAAATCTCTCGTTTTGATTTTTCGCTATATTTGATTTTCAGCAGCCTGTCAGGTATCAAACTTCCAAAAGGGCTGCGGCAACTGCATCCAGGAAAGAATTCATCTCCTCATCAGTCCCGATAGAAACACGAATGAAGTTGTCGATTCCGGGCTTGTTGAAATACCGGACTAAAATGCCCTTAGCCCTCAACTTTTCAAAAAGAACCTTGCCGGGGCATTTATTGCTGCTCACAAAAATGAAATTTGCCTGTGAAGGAATTACATTAAAACCAATTTTCGTAAGTTTTGCCGTTACCCGTTTTCGTGTCTGGATAATTTTTGTTTTCGTCTCCTGAAAATAAGCATTGTCCCTTATTGCCTCTATCGCTCCGGCCAGTGCCAGACGGTCAACAGTATAGGAGTTGATTGAGTCCTTGATGCGAATCATTCCCTCAATCAGACCGGCATTACCCAGAGCATACCCTACCCGCAATCCTGCCAGCGACCGTGATTTGGATAGAGTCTTGATGATAAGAAGATTAGGATAATTTCCGACGAGCGGCACGGAAGATTCACCGCCGAAATCTATATAGGCTTCATCGACTATAACTACGTTGCCTTTATTGCGCTCCAGAACTTTTTCGATCATTTTCCGGGATACGCCTTTCCCGGTTGGGGCATTGGGGTTGGCGATAATAATGCCGCCGTTATCCTGGTAGTATCCTTCCTCATCAATGTTGAATTCACCATCCACCGGGACAAGCCGGCAATTGATATTGAAAAAGGCGGCATAAACCGGATAGAAACTGTAGGTTACCTCGGCGAAAAGCACGGGATTGCCCGCCGGTTCGAAGAATGCCGGAAAAGCAAAGGCCAGTAATTCATCCGAACCATTGCCGATGAAAACCTGATCTTTATTCAGTTGGTAATATCCGGCTATCGTTGCCCGGAGTTCATCACAGGTAGGGTCCGGATAAAGCCGCAGGGTGTCGTTTGTCGCCGCTTTGATCGCTGCAATTACCCGGGGAGAAGGAGGATAAGGATTTTCGTTGGTATTCAGTTTTATGTATCTGCGGTCTTTCGGCTGTTCTCCGGGGACGTAGGCGGTGATTTCTTTTGCCTTTCTGCTCCAGTATCTGTTCATATTAATGTATCCGTCTTTTTTATTAAGTTACTTTTGCTGTTCAACTTTTTTCAGGATCAAGTATAAAGTAATCTATCATAAAATCAATTTCGATGAAAATACTCTCTGCTTATGTCGAAAATCTCCTTCTGGCGAACTGTTAAGCGTCGCCTGGATCTTCCGGTTTGTTCCGGGTAATCTCTTTCCTGTCTTCCTCCAGCCGGAATAGCGGCAAAGCCAAATTCCAATGCAACGCAGCAAGCCGAATTACCAGTGTAACCAGAACGGCAGCTGATACGGTAAAGAGGCTGGGAAGTTGCAGGTAAGTCAGCACTGCCAGCAGAGCGGCGCCGCAGAGACTTGCCGTTGCATAGATTTCCCGGCGCAGAATCAAGGGTATCTCACCGGAAAGAACATCCCGGATAATACCACCGACCACGCCCGTAGTTACACCCATGACGATGGCGATACTGTATACATGGGTCGCAGAAAAGCCCTTCTGGAAACCGATGACCGTGAAAACAGCCAAACCAACCGCATCAGCATACAATAGAACCGCCGTCGGCATTTTCCAGTGCCGCACCAATACGAATGTGCCGATTGCCGCAATCGCGGCGACCGCGAGATAAACGGTGTCTAAAATCCAAAAGACCGGGGAAGTTCCAAGGATCACATCCCGCAGCGTGCCTCCTCCGAGAGCGGTGACGCAGCCCAGAACCACCACTCCGAAGATATCCATTTGTTTCCTGCCGGCTGCCAGCGCGCCGGAAATTGCGAAGATTGCCGTACCGAAAAGATCTAATATGAAAATCATGAGATTCATGGAAATCACTTAAGTGATATTTTTTACAGACTGTATTTCTGAAAATCCGGCCGTCTCTTTCCGTAGGAAACTTTCTTTCACCGTTTTCTATAACTATTATCACATAATATTGAACTGTTAAACTATAATTTATAAGCGGCGGCAATACGCGCGCACTTCGGCGCGGAGCGTAACAATACGGATGGTCGTTTTTCAAAAGCCATCTCAGCGTCGCTGGAGCGAAAGCGGCAACTCCAGATTATTTTCTTCAAGCAGGATCTTGTTGGTGAGGATATCTTGGGAGGGGCCGTCGGCTGCGACCGTTCCTTCCCGGATGATAATGCAGCGTTTGCAGACGTCGAAGATCAGATCCAGATCGTGCGAGGCGATGATTTTGGAGTGCTCGAAAGTTTTGAGCAGGTTGATGAGCAGACGCCTTGATTTCGGATCAAGGTTGGCCGCAGGCTCATCCATGGCGAGGATATCCGGTTCCATAGCCATGACCGCAGCGATGGCCACGGCGCTTTTCTGGCCGTTCGAGAGATGGTGCGGCGGTTTATTGATGAGATCATAACAGTTGACCAGATCAAGAGCTGCGCGAACCCGTTTTTGCACATCTTCTTCATCCATGCCGAGGTTTTGCGGACCGAAAGCTACGTCATCGTAAACGGTAGGCATAAACAGCTGATCGTCGGGATTCTGAAAAACGATACCGACTTTTTTACGTATTTCCCGGCGTGTTTTGCGTGTCAGATGAAGATCGCCGATATTCACCGTTCCTCCAGTCGGCATCAGGTAGCCGTTCATATGCAGAAGTAGTGTGGATTTTCCGGAACCGTTCGCTCCGATAATGCCGACTGATTCCCCGTGGATAATCCGGAAGGAAAGATTATGCAGTGCTTCCGTCCCGTCGGGATACCGGAAACAGACATCTTTAAATTCCACGATATGATGGCTCATGAGAATATCCCCCGGAAAAAATTGCCGATGATTTGGGTGACCGGATAACAGCGAAAAATAAAGAGACAGACGATAACGGATAAGGCAAAGGCCAGATCACTTGTTGTTAAATGGTATTTTTTACTTACCGGCATATCTCCCTCATAACCCCGAGCCAGCATGGCGAAATAGATTCTTTCCGCCCTTTCCACGGTTCGCAGAAAAAGAACTCCGGCGATACGGACGAAGACTTTTATTTCCGTTCCCTTCCGGCCGTAAGATCTCATGTCGCGGGCACGGACAATGCGCATGACCTCTTCCCCCAGGACGAAGATGTAACGGTACAGGAAAAGGAGCTGAGACACGAAAATAGAGGGAAGTCCCAGCCGCCGCAGGGCGTGACAGATTGTCGGGAAAGAAGTCGTGGCAATAAGGAGCAGCGCCATGCTGACGGTCAGAAAAAATTTAAGCAGGATTGAGGCAAAAGACAACCACCCGGCCGGAAGAGTCAATCCCGGCAGAATCGCAACCTGTCCATGGTCGAGCAGGGGGTTGAAGATGCCGATGAAGATCGCAAAAGGAGAAACAAGGAGAACTTTTTTCAGGATAAAGCCCGGGGGAATCTCTCCGACGGTCAGGAATATTGCCGGAAAGAGCAGAAAAGGGAAAAGGGCCGCCACTTCATACTTGGAAAAGGAAATCACGGTAAAAAGAAAGAGCAGGGTAGTGATCAGTTTGGTCCTGGGGTCGAGCCGGTGCACAAAGGTATCCTGATAGGAAAGCCGGTCGAGATAACCGACATTATAGTATTGTGAGTCAAAAGCCATAAATAAAATACTTCTCAATATGCTGGCAAAATAACATGCACCGGCCCGGTGGCTGCAATCCTTTTGTTCCGGAGCAGGCGTGATGCCTTTTTATTTTATTGCCGCTTGAAAATTCTGATGCCGTAGCCGATGAGAAAAACGATTCCCAGGACAATGCCGCCGCCCACAACACCGGACACTGAAGTGCCCGTATCGATCCCCGGCCAGGCGGGAACTTTCTCCGTTTCCGGTTTTTCTTTATGTGCCTGTTTAAAGTTATAATCCGGAAGGAAAGCGGTCTTCTCCTGAATTTCTTTAAGAACGGGTGCGATTCCCTTCTCCTGCTCTGCAAGTTCTCCTTTGCCGGTGACCTTTTCAATTGACCACTCGAGGCCGTCGGGAGAAGTGGACGCAAACCAGGAAAGCACACCGCCTGTTAAGACAGCAAGAACCACAAAGACAATCAGGATGTTTTTGCAGGGCAGACCGGCGGCAGGAGGGCGGGAAACTGCGCCCGTATCCAGAATCTCCGGCCGGGCGTTCTTAACATAACTGAGAATTCCAGCGGTGACGATTCCCTCCACAAGGCCGATGGCCAGATGTATCGGCTGCATGAGCAGGACAAAAGTATGGAAAGGCAACTCACTTTTGCCGGAGAGGATTGTTTCCAGAACTACCGAAAAGGCGCCGAATTGCAGCGCCACAATGACGCTGAGAAGTGACGCAATAAAAATCCTCCGGTAATTTCCTCCGTCTCCCGCTATAGGCTTATAGATAAGATAATAGCCGATAAAGCAAGGATAGAGGCCGAGATTCCAGACATTGCAGCCCAGGGCAAGAAGTCCCCCGTCGGCAAAGAAGAGAGCCTGGACGGTGAGGACCGAGGCAACAACAACAAATGCCGCATAAGGCCCCAAAAGGGCGGCAAGGATCATACCTCCTCCCAGGTGTCCGCTTGAACCCGTTCCCGGTATGGTAAAATTGATCATTTGGGCGGCGAAAATGAAAGCGCCCATTACTCCCATAAGAGGGATCGTTTTGTTGTCGATTGTTTCCCGGATTTTCCTTGAGGAATACCCGAGGACGGCGAGAGACCCGGCCCACATTGTGGCTCCTACGGCCGGGGAGATTAGGGCGTCTGCCATGTGCATAAATAGAACTCCTTAAAAGCGGATGGTGATCCCCGCCATCCATGACCAGTCGGTTTCCGATGAAGTTAAGCCGTATTTGACTCCGCAGTCGAGATCAAAATTTTCCGTGACGGAATAAATAATTCCGCCGATAAGAAAGGCCGGATTGTTTCCGGCGTTATCATCGGGATTGCGTTCGATCCCCACATTGGCGGCAAGTTTTAAATCTTTGACGATTTCCCAGGTTGCGGCGAAGGAGGCATGCCAGATATTTAATTGTTCATCGGCCTTATTTTCATTGCGGATATATCCGAGGTTGGTATGGAAGGCCCAGGAGCCCAGTTCCTGAGATCCGATTAAAAAAAGCTGGCCGCCGATTTTTCCGGCACCCAAGCCTTTTTCCTCATTGCCGGTGGGGAAACGGATACCCGGTTTCAGGGCCAGAGAGAAACCGTTTTTCTCCCAGAAGCGCCATTTCGCTTCGAGGACTGTATCGGAAATACCTTTTTCGTCATAGGTGGTTACTTCATTTTCTTCAGTTCTTCCCCATTGATACGGAAGTGTTACCACGAGATCAACAGTATCGGTGATTCCATAAGAAATTGTGGTCGAGACCTGGCCTCCCGTAGATTTGACGCCGGTACCGTCAATCTCTTCTTTATCCGAATCGTATTGTCCGTTTAATTCCAGTTGAAATTTTCCTGTGCCCTGTGTTCCCGTGTCATCAGTGATGAGCGGGTGGGCAGCCTGCGATATTCCCGGGAGAAGCAAAAAAGCAGTGAAAATTAATCCGACAAGCAAGCATTGACAGCGCATTTTTAATCTCCAATAGTGTCACGAATGTAAAATAAGTAGCACGAAAAGATGTTTTGTCAAGCTTTTTTTCAAAAGACGGCGGAATGCCGAATAAATGACTAGTAAAAAAAATCATTACCGGATTGACAAAGCTTACGAGATATATGAAACTACCGCACAAAGCTTACCTCTGGAATTGATGAGCTTCCGAGGCAGCCGGGTACATGCTGTAATTGAAAATGATGAAGAAAATCCGGCAGGGTTTTTCTGCCGGAAATATTTGGATTTGTTCGGTTAAACCGAAGGCCGATGTTGGCGGTTGCCGAAAAATAATTATATAAATTTATGAAAAAGGAGTGTTTTTATGATGACAGATAATCGTCCCGCCAGGTTTCGTGGGGCTGCACGTTATGTTCTCGACGAAGAATTGGCTAAAATTGTAAATATTTCCATGTCTCTGGAAATGCCGCTTTTGCTGAAAGGCGAGCCGGGGACGGGAAAAACAATGCTCGCGCATGCCATTGCGGAAAGTCTGCATATGCCGCTTATCGTGCTTAATGTTAAATCCAGTATGAAACTGATCGACGCCCTTTATCAATACGACACGTTAACCCGCCTCAATGACAGCCGTTTCGGCGATTCGAAACGTGACGTCAGCAATATTGAGGAATACATCAAAATGGGCAAAATCGGTCAGGCCTTTGTGGCGGAAAAAAAGGTGATCCTTTTGATTGATGAAATCGATAAGGCGGATACCGATTTTCAGGATGACATGCTGGATATTCTCGACCAGATGCAGTTTGATATTATGGAAATTGATAAAACAATATCGGCCCGGAACCGGCCCGTTGTAATAATTACATCAAACGCCAAAAAAGATTTGTCCGATCCTTTTCTCGGACGGTGTAATTTTCATCATATTGCCTTTCCCGACCGGGATTTAATGAGGCAGATTATCGGTGTTCATTTTCCCGGGTTAAACGATAATCTGGCAGCAGCCTGCCTGGACGCTTTTTACAAATTGCGCGATGTCCGCGGAGTGGAGAAGAAGCCGGCCACGCGGGAATTGATTAACTGGATACGGGCTCTGCAGGCTGATCCGGATTTCCAGATCAAAGACATGAAACGCGGACAAATTCCTTATGCGGGAGTGTTGTTTAAAAAAAGCAGTGATCTTTATCTGGCCACCCATCAGGGATCAGGAATTAAATAGGACGGCGGATTTATGTTTGTGAATTTCTTTTACATGTTGCGTGATCAGGGCATTCCCGTTTCTCCCACGTCCTTTTTGCGCCTGCAGAAAGCACTGGGATTGGGGCTGATCCGCTCTCTGGAAGATTTTTATATCGCCGCCCGCTGTCTGCTCGTCAAAAGCGAGCGCTATTTTGATGCTTACGATCAGATTTTTGCCCGGGCCTTCCGCGGAGTGGTTGAAGCGGAACCGACTGAAGACGAGCTCACGGAAATTGCTCGCGCTTTGCTGGAGGAATGGCTGCGCAATCCGGCAGCAATGGCGGGTGCTTTGGGAATACCAGAAGACAAAATTCAGGAAATGACTCCGGAAGAATTACTGAATTATTTTCGCGAAAGGTTAAAGGAACAAACCGAAGCCCATTCCGGCGGCAACTACTGGATTGGAACGAAAGGTACTTCTCCTGTCGGCCATTCGGGATTTCATCCCGGCGGCATGCGCATAGGCGGATCGTCGGCTAACAAGTCGGCGATTAAAGTGGCGCTCGAAAGGCGTTATCGAAATTATTCCCAGGAAGGACCGATTACCCCCTCGCAAATAGGCGAAGCCCTTAAAAGACTGAAGCATCTTGTCCCCTCCGGACCGCGCGATGTCGTAAACATTGATAAAACAATTTATTCGACAATGCGCAATGCCGGTGAAATTGAGATTGTGTTCGACCGTCACCTGGCCGACCGCCTGAAAGTGAAGCTTCTTATCGACAACGGCGGCTGGTCGATGGATCCTTATGTGGAGCTGGTGCAGATTCTTTTTCATTATGTTAATTTTCAATTCAAGGAACTCGAAATTTATTATTTCCACAATACTATTTATAAGAATGTGTGGCAGGATCCGGAGCGACACAAAAAACCGATACCGGTTGAAGATTTTGTCCGCAGCGATCCGGAGACAAGGTTGGTTATTGTCGGCGATGCCTCCATGGCCCCCTATGAGCTTCTGGATCCCTCGGGTGTTATTTACTTTAATCAGAGCTATTCCCGTGCCAGTATTGAATATTTAAAAGATCTGGCCAGAATATTCCGGCATGCGGTCTGGTTCAATCCCGTAGCGCAGGATATGTGGGATCGGACATGGACCATTCATAGTATCCGGCAGATATTCCCGATGTTTGAACTTTCGCTGGATGGTCTGGAAAAAGCGGTTAAACATTTAATGTCCCGTAATTAATCTCCGAAGATAACGGAGCCTCTCCCAATTTCCATTACGGGAGTTTGTGTCCGATAATCCGATGTTAAAACATTTATCCGGGAACTGCATAACTGATCCGGGTTTCGGGGTTGTTTTTTCTTGACACCGGGATGAATATAATATAGTCAAAACGCGACTAATGGTCAGGGAAAAACTGAAGCCAGGAGCCGACTTTACGCCTCTTAAAACAATTCTGCGACCTTGGAAAAAGCCACAGATGTCATTGCCGTGAAGTAAAAAAATCTCATGCCTTTACATGCAGGAGCTGGGCGTATTTCTTAATGTTGGAGCAGGCTGATTTTCTTTTTCCGGAAAAGCAGCGCGATGAGGGAGCTCAGGAGGCGGAAACCGGTGTTTCGGGTTAGAATTGTTTTGTCCTGGCCTTATTTGTTGTGAAAAATGATCTGCAGCGGAAATGAAAAGTACCGCAAGAGATAAAAAGGAAACCGGAAAGTGAGCCTGGAAGAAAGAAGAAAAAAAAAGAAGGAAACCCGGAAAAGCGCGATTTTAAATGCCGCCCGCAAGCTGTTTTTTGAAAAAGGTTTTAAAGCGGTAACGGTGGACAGTATTGCCGCCCAGGCTGAAATCGGCAAGGGTTCCGTTTATCTGTATTTTGACAGCAAAGAAGAAATCTATCTCCAGGTATTAATTGCCGATAATGCAGAATTTCACAAAAGGATAAGCAATTTCTTTCAAAATAATATGTCGGCGACGGAGCTATTGCTTGATTATGCCCGGATTTACGTTGATTATTTTCTTTATGATAATGAGTTGTTTAGAATATTTATGTCTTATCTCATCAGGGCTGATCAGATGACCCTGACCGAAGAACAGAGCCGACATTTGTTTTCCAGTGCCAATGATAATATCCGGATCATTGGCGAGATACTGCAAAAAGGTATTGATGCGGGTGAATTTTCATCAGCAATTAATGTACGCCACGGTCAGAATGCCATTTGGGGTTTACTCAACGGAATTATTTCTTTTTATCTCTTTACGGGGACAGAGGAGAAGCGCGCAGCCAAGATACATACCATGGTCAAAGACAGTCTGAATATTTTTATCCATGGTCTGAAAAAAAACCCGGTGGAAATGAGCCCCGAAAAAAGTTTTTTCCCGGATCAGAACGGTTTAAATGAAGACAACAAGAATATTGACTTCTTTACCAAAGACTAAAACCGAATCAGAACCTACAGGTATTTTGTTTTATCGGGGAAGTATTATTTTTTTGTCCGGTGTTCTTTTTATCGCGCTGGTTCAGAATTTTCACTCTTTTACCGTTGGAATCAGCCTTCTCCTGGCGCTGGCGTTCATTGCCAAGATTATCAGTCAATCCATGCTGAGTAAGGTTCACTGCAATTTGTCATTGTCGCAAAGGCATTTTTTTCCTGATGATTCTGCGGCAATTAATATTGAGATTGCCAATAAAAAAATTATTCCGCTGTTCTGGGCGCATGCTGAAATTGCCGTTTCCCGCAGCTTGACAATGACGGCCGACAACGGAATTGATGATTCTTCTCCGGTGCCGGAGCTTGCTTTTGATTTTTCTTTGAATTCCTTCAGCGCCGCGCGATTCCGGCCCTCGTTTCTCTGCCGGAGGCGCGGTTACTATCCATTAAAAAATCTTACCCTGATTTCCGGCGACATGTTCGGCCTTTATGAACAGAAGGCACGATTTCCCAGCGAAGAGGCGATAATTGTATATCCGCGGCTTTATCCGCTGAAAGATCTGAACATACTTTCGCTGTATCCGACCGGCGGCGTATCTTTCAGGGAGCAGCTTTTTCATGATCATACCCGTACCATGGGAGTACGTGATTATTGCGTCAGCGATGAATTCCGGCATATTCACTGGAGGGCCAGCGCCAGACGTGACCGTCTTCAGGTAAAAGTGTTTGAACCTACAACGACGGGACAATTGACTCTGTTTTTACCGCGGGAAGAATTTGCCGGTAAGGAAGAATGGGAAACGGCAATTTGCGTCCTGGCGGCGCTTGCCCACAAATCAGTCAGTGAGGGAAATTCCGTGGGGCTTTTTTCCAACTGCGCTTCGGCGGATACCGGAAAGCCCGTATCAATATTGCCGGACGGCAATATTGACGGAATTGATATTCTGCTTACAGCTTTGGCCAAAGTAAATTTCCGGGCCGGGAAATCATGGCAGGATTTTTTCCCCTCAATACTGAATCAATTGCGCGGAGGAACGACCTTCATTTTTGCCGCAGTACAATTCAACGAAGCGGTGCGCCTTTCCATATTAAACCTCCGGCAGGCAGGTTACAAAGTTCTGGTGTTTAATCCTGCGGGCGGGAAAGATAACCCGCTGCAGGGAGAAGTGCCTGTTTACAAATACGAAATTTTAAACGGTTATATCCAATGCGAGCCTCAACAATAAAAGATATTTTTCTGCATCTGGCGCGGATTGCATTTCTTTCCGCTTTGCAGGTTTCCTGGCTTTTCTGCGGAGCGGATTTGCTTTTCAGTTATGCTCTGGGTGGAAAAATTTCCGTATGGAACATTGTGCCGGTCTATTTCGCTTCCCTGCTGCTAAACGTGGCGGCCGTGCATACCCTGCGGTTTCTTGTCGGGCGTGTAATTCTCAATTGTCTTGCCGTTGCTTTTCTTTTTGTTGCCGTCTGGCCGTTTAATCTGGCTGTTCCGCTTATATCCTCCGCGCATATAATGACGGGCGGTGCCCCCGATATATTCCTGGGCCTGTCTGTTATAATTGTTACGGCAATTTACTGGTATCAGGGGTTGCGGCTGGCCTCAATGGCAGTGGGCTTTGAGCAATGTCTGGCTGAATTTCAGTTTGGATTTTTAATGTTTCTGGTAATCTTTTTTTTCCATGCCGTAGCAGGAGTGGATAAAAATTATTTTGCGCCGGTGATTATTTTTTTCGTCTGCGGCCTGATCAGTTTGTTTTTTTCCCGGCGGGAACGATTGGCGTCGACGGAAGGCTTTTCCGTAGTGATCGATCTTGCCGCTTTGATCTGCGTTGGGTTGACGGTGATCAGCGGCCTCAGCCTTGCGGTTATCTTCAATCCGGCTTTAGCCGCGAAACTTTATCTGGCCGGGAAAAGTGTTTTAAATTTTATTCTGAATTTAATTATGCAGGTAATGCGTTTTCTGGCCGGTTTTTTTTCGGGATCGGATGCCGTACTCCCTCCGCCTCCGCCTTCCGCTCCCAAAACACCGGGAGATCCGGCGGTGATCGCCAATTTATTCAACATCCCTCCCGCCGTACGCAAGTGGCTGCAGATGCTTGTCGGCGGTCTTTTTATATCAATGATTGCAGCCGCTCTCTGGAGCGTTTCCCGGCAGATAGCGGAAAGTATTCGCCGCCGTAAAAAGGGAATTCCGGCGGATGTACATAAACTGAATAGTTCTTATCTGAAAAATATTTTTGTGCTGATTAAAAATTCTGCAGCGGCTTTTATGAGAAAAATGCAGTGGCTTTATATTCGCAGGCGGGGTCGCCATAATGATTCCTTAACCATGAAGTTTGTCTACGGGCAGATTTTAAGATGGGCGGCGATGTCCGGCTGCCGGAAAAAAGTTTCCGCCACGCCCGCCGAACTCTATCCCCAGCTCAGCTTCTGGCTTCCGGAAGCCGCCGCAGAGATTGGTTTCATCACCGAGCAGTTTGTTCAGGTTCGTTACGGTGAAATCCGGTTAACGGAAGATACCCGCAAACAGGTTTGGGAAAGTTATAAGAAAATTAAACAGCGTAAAAAACTGCTGTTTTTCAAAAGAAGGAGGAGATAATTTTATGCCGCCATCGAGGCCTGTCAGCTCTCAGGATATTGAGCGGATTAACGCTGCGTCGAAAAAATTCATCAATAATGTGGAGCAGGTAATAGTCAATAAGGAAGAAACCATCAAGCTCATCTTTGTTGCTCTCCTGAGTGAAGGGCATATTCTGATTGAAGATGTACCGGGTTTGGGGAAAACCATGATGGCCAAGGCGGCGACCAAGTCGCTGGGCTGTTCTTTTAAAAGGATACAATGTACTCCTGATCTTCTGCCTTCCGATATTACCGGCGTCAATTATTTTAATCAGAAAACGGCCGAATTCATGTTTCATCCCGGGCCGATCATGGCCAATATTGTTGTTGTTGATGAAATTAACCGTGCCATGCCCCGTACCCAGTCCTGCCTTCTGGAGGCGATGCAGGAACATCAGATTACCGTTGATCTCGCGACCCTCCTTCTGCCGCGGCCGTTTCTCATTATCGCGACCCAGAATCCCATAGAGCTGGAAGGGACATTCCCCCTTCCGGAAGCGCAGCTGGACCGGTTCCTGATCCGTTTGAGAATCGGTTATCCCGATGAGCAGGAAGAAGAAAAAATACTGTCCCGCTTTCAGGAAGAAAATCCTCTGGACAGTCTGGAGAAAATAACCAATGCCGCTGAACTCATGGAGCTCATAAAAATCTGCCGGCACATTCATGTGAGTGCCGACGTCGTGAAATATGCCGTAGAGTTAGTCAGAAAGACCAGATTGCATAAAGATGTAAAACTGGGAGCGTCTCCGCGGGCCAGCTTAGGGCTGCAGGCTGCCGCACAGGCGCACGCCGCGGTGGAAGGACGAACTTTCGTCATTCCCGATGATGTCAAGACGCTGGCCGTTCCTGTTTTGGCGCACCGGCTTTTCCTCACGACGGAAGCCCGCCTGCGCGGAAAAACCGATGAGGCGGTAATTGCCGACATCGTTTCTGCAACAGCGGTACCTATTGAATAAAACGAAGAGCGGCGGATTGGTTATCGGTAATCCGCCGCTTTTCGTATGCCTTATATGTTGTTTCCTGTTTTATCTTTTGCCTGCCGTCTCCGTCTAAAAAAGTTTTCCCAAATGATTTCCTCTATTCGTGAAGCATATGCTTCATCGCTCCAAGTATGCCGGATAGATTGAATATTTTTGATTCGGACACCAGTGGAAAGTTTACTTGGGCTTTCCGGCAGTAAATGTTTTGCTTTATTCTCTTCGCGCCGCAATTATTATTACTCTTATAAAAATCAATAATATCAGACATATATCATTGTTGTTGTTTATGGCATGCCCATTGCAATCGCGGGAAGTCAATTTCAAGAACTCGTATGCCAATTGTTTACAAAAACAGTGCGGCAATTGATTGCACGCCATTAAGCCTGTTGGAAAAGCTTACAGAACGGGAATTGTGCGTAATCGGTATTAATTTTACGGGAGGGATTTTTATGAAGGTGTCAAAAGTCATGACAGCCAAAGAGGCGGTTGCAAAATTTATCGCTGACGGCATGACGGTGGGGGTAGGCGGTTTTTTCCATGCAATTTCATATGCCATTACACATGAAATCATCAGGCAGCAAAAGCGCCGGCTTACGATCTGTCAGCCCAGTTTTAATGAACATGCCGATCAGATGATCGGTGCCGGATGTGTTGACAGGATCGTGTCTTCCTATGTCTGGATGGAAGTATTCGGACCTCTGCACTGCTTCCGGAGAGCCATGGAAAAAGGCATTCCTCACAAGATTGAAATGGAGGATTACACTAACTTTGCCGTAATGGCGAGATATCTGGCCGGCTCGCTGGGTATACCTTTTATTCCTATTCAGTCGATGAAAGGAAGCGACATGATGAAATATTCGGCATGGATGGGAGAGGGTAAGGCCAAACTTATCCGCGATCCTTTTAATTCCAAAAAAGAGTATGTCGCCGTTCCGGCTTTAACACCCGATATCGGTTATTTTCATGTTCAACGCGCCGATGAAGAGGGGAACTGCCAGATGTGGGGCATCTGGGGGGATTCTCCCTGGAGTATGAGAGCTTGCAAACAGGTCATTGTATCCTGCGAAGAAATTGTCGGCCGCGACGTCATTGGCCGTGATCCCAATCGGACGATTCTTCCCGGATATAAAGTTATTGCCGTTGTGCCGGCTCCGTTCGGTGCTCATCCCAAGCATACACAAGGTTATTACGATGTGGATCGGGATTTTATTTTCCAATACATCCGTGAATCCCGGAGTCCGGAAGGCTGGAAGAAGTTTATGGATAATTGGGTATACGGAGTAGAGGACCGGGAAGGATATTTGAAGAAGTATATCGATACCTACGGAATGAAAAAATTTTTGAATTTGAAGGCAAAAGATATCAGCTCAAGCTCCGTGAATTACGGATTCTAAGGAGGATTAACAATGGCTCTCAAATATAATGACTTTACATTGCAGGAACTTATGGCCGTTGCCGCGGCGAGAGAATTGAAAGATGGTGAAAAGGTCATCATCGGAACGGGGCTTCCGCTGCTTGGAGCGTTTCTGGCGCAGAAAACACATGCCCCCAACATGGTTGCCATTTATGAATCGGGCGCTATTGATTGCAAACCTCTGGTTACGCCCTTTTCGGTGGCCGACTCTGTTCTGGCTCCCGGATCGGCCATGCAGGGGGGGCTTATGGAAGGTTTGGGGATTGTTCATGCCGGCGATCTGGATGTCGGTTTTTTAGGTGGAGCCCAGATTGACCGGTACGGAAATCTCAATACTCACGTGATTGGTGACTACCGTAATCCTCAGGTGCGTTTCGCCGGCAGCGGGGGTTCCAACGATATCGGTGCGGGTTGCCGGCGAACTATCGTGATGATGCTTCACCAGAAGCAGCGCTTTCCGGAAAAAGTCGATTTTGTCACGACACCCGGATATTTCAGAGGCGGGAAGGAAAGAGACAAGATGGGGTTCTCCGGTGGCGGTCCGAGTGTTGTGGTGTCGACACTGGGCATTTTGCGCTTTCATCCCAAAACGAAGGAAATGTATCTCGCCTCGTATCATCCCGGTGTAACCATCGAGCAGATCAAAGACAACACGGGCTGGGATTTGGTCGTTGCCAAAGACGTGAAGGAGACCGAGCGGCCTGATCCCGAACTGATCCGGATTCTAAGGGAAGAGTTGGATCCCACGGGAGTATTTTTAAAGAAGAAATAGCAGAAAGATGCAGCAAGATATTTCAGCAGAATGTCTGAGGTAAATCATAGCCAATACAGGAGGAAAAATGGATTTTAAATTGAATGACGACCAAACGATGTTGAGAGATACCATAAGGAGAATTGCGCAGGAGCAGTTTGCTCCCAAAGCGGCGGAAATCGATGCTTCCGAGCGCTTTCCCTGGGACAATTTCGAAATACTGAGAGACAACGGGCTTCTGGGTGTCAACGTGGCCGAAGAATACGGCGGTGCCGGTGCCGGACAACTGGCGCTGCTCCTGGTTCTGGAAGAAACGGCGCGGGTCTGCGGCTCGACATCGGTGATTCTGACCAATCAGGGACTTTCCAGTGAACCACTGATGATTGCCGGAAGTGAAGAACAAAAATCGAATTTTTTATACAGACTTGCTACCGGGGAAACTCCCGGTGCCATGGCTATTACCGAACCCAATGCCGGTTCCGATGTGGCGGGAATGAAAACAACGGCGACAAAGGTGAAAGGCGGATATGTGCTCAACGGCTCGAAAATATTCATTACCCAGGCCGGTGTGGCGGGAATCACCTGCGTAATCTGTTACACCGACAAAACGAAGGGCAACAAAGGGATGAGCATCTTTGTCGTTGAGAAGGGCGCCAAAGGTCTGATTGTCGGTAAGCCTGAACACAAATTGGGTATACGTGGTTCCGATACCCGTGAGCTTTCTTTTGAAGACTGTTTTGTTCCCGACGGCAATCTCGTCGGTCCCGAGGGTAGCGGTTTCAAAACATTGATGAACACTTTCAACTATTCCCGCCCAAATATCGCCGCCCAGGCTTTAGGCATTGCCCAGGGAGCTCTTGATGCCGCGATCAATTATGCAAAAGAACGGATGCAGTTCGGTAAAACACTTTCCTCTTTCCAGGGAATCCAGTGGATGCTTGCCGAAATGGCGCTTGCGGTGGAGACCGCCCGGACTATGGTTTACCGTGCCGGCGCAATGATTGATACGGAACCGAATCATCCCGACATACCGAGAATCTGCTCAATGGCCAAGTGGTACGCCTCGGATACGGCAATGAAGGTTACAACCGACGCCGTTCAAATCTTCGGCGGTTACGGTTATACGAGGGAGTATCCGGTGGAAAGGATGATGCGGGATGCCAAAATTACCCAGATTTACGAAGGGACCAATCAGGTACAGCGAATCATTATTGCCAATCAGGTATTGAGATAGCGCAAGTTGTAACGTTCAACCTCTGACGGAATTTGCCGCTGCAGAGGTTGCAACGTTTTTTACGGCCGGGGAAATAAAAATGATCCGGCGGGTAAGCTGAGACAAAAGAAAGGAGGTGCTGCCGATAGATTCAGAAAATTTCAATAAGTAATTTCTTGTTTCCGGAAGAAGTCATTATCGATGCGGTTTGATTTATACAAGGATGAATAAAAGATTAGTTGGTCAAAAGCGTAATATAACAATGAAAAACGGAGGACGAGTGTATGGCGATTTTTTTACCTGGTGTTAAACGAAGAAAAGACGGCGAAGAGTTACCGTATATCCCCATGGGGATATTCAAGTTGAGAATTCCATTTATTCACTGGGGATGGGAAATGACCGAGATGTTCCAGGCCATGGTCATGTTTGTGACCGGCATGGGCGCAATTGCGCTTTTACAGGATACGTTCGGAATGTCTTTTGAAGTTGCACTGACGATTGTGGCTTTTCATGAACTGACCTACTGCCTGCATCAGGTCATGGGCGATCCGATCATTCCGGGCTGGATTACTCCGGCCATTCCATTAACTCTGGCTTATCTTGGCGGCTTCGCTATGGGGCCTGATCGGGTTCAGGCCCTTATCGCCCTGCAGATTATAGTTGGATTTTTATTCTTTATCCTGGGTATCACAGGGTTGGCGAAAAAACTACTGAATGTCGTTCCCATAGCACTACAGGCCGGAATTATCCTGGGGGCGGGCATCGCCGCTGTGACTGGGAAATACTGTTTTGCTCCCACGGGAGTTGGTTTTACTAAATATCCCATCAGCATTACTGTCGGCGGTTTGATCGCTTTGTATCTGCTTTTTTCCAAAGTGTTCAGCGCAAAGGTGCGGCACGGCCAAACGTTGGATAAGACAAACCTCTGGGTCAAGGTGGCCAACTACGGCATGGTTCCCGGACTCATAGTAGGTATTATCGCCGGTTGGATTAGCGGGGAAATTCCTCTTCCCGTTTTCTCCAACGGAATAATCTTCATACCCGAAATTACTAAAGTTATTCAGACCCAGTCCATCTTCGGTGTGGGCATTCCTCCTCTTTCCACCTGGATTGCCGCCATTCCCATGGCTTTTATTGCTTATGTTATCGCTTTCGGTGATATGGTTATTGGAACCACCTGCATCCAGAATGCCAATGAAGAATTTCGCAAAGATGAAATTGTCGACAGAGATCCGAATCGTTTAAATCTGCTGTGCGCCCTGCGTAATTTTATCGAGGGATGCTGTGCGGCTACCCCGACACTGGCCGGTCCGCTGTGGGCTGCCATGACGGTCGCCGTGACGGAGCGCTACAAGCTGGGCCGCAAGGCTATGGATTCCATTTTCGGCGGATCGGGAAGTTTCAATATCATGAAATTCCTGAGCTGTCTTATTCTGCCCCTGGTTTTCGTCTTTAAACCGGCGCTGCCGGTTGCCCTTTCCCTGACTTTACTGATCCAGGCCTTTGCTTGTGGTTACATCGCCATGGAGCTTGTCCGCAACAACACGGAACGGGGATTGGCCACTATCATCGGAGGAATTCTGGCTATCGCCGGTCCGACGAAGGGTTTGGTTATTGGAATAATCCTCTGTCTTGTTTTGGAAGGGCCAAAAGCTTTTGCCGACAAATCCAAGCAGGGAGGGGAACATTTGTTTCATGCCAACGGAGAAGCAAAATAGTTTTATCTGTTGAGCAAGCAGGTGATTACTGCTCATGCTCTTCTTTACGGCGGGTTATCCTATCCATCCGGGGGGGATAACCGCCGGGAGGATGCTGCTTAACAAACATGGTGCAAAGAGGAAAATAAGTTATGAAAATAGAAAACAAAAAACCGATAAGGGAAAACAGAAAAGACCGATTGATTTACGGTATAGGGTCGACAGCGGGCATGCTGATTTCCCTGGGAGGAATATTTTTGGCGAAGACGGGACACGGCGGGGCGCAGTTGTTTCCTGATTCTTTACAGTCGCTTTCTCTGCTGAGCATTATCGGTTGGGCGGCAGGTGTGTGCGGGGCAATGGCGGCTGTTTCAATTGCCCGGAGAAGTAAAGGAATTTTTGTTCTCACCAGAGATAAGGTGGAATTCAAAGGCATTGCGGATAAAGAAAGCTGGAGTGTTTCGGGAAATCTCATCCGGGATTGCTCTCCCGTTAATTCCTGGTTTTACGGCATGATGGGTCTATCCATGATTCAACTGACCGTCGAAAATAAGGAAGGGTGTGAGAAAACTTTCCGGATCGGTCCGTTTTCCGGAAAAACAATTGAAGGATGGATAAAGGATTTAAAAATGATTTCCGGGAATGCCGTGGAAGAAAGGACAACGATAAAACGGCGGGATAATCGTAACGGACGCCTTTTAGATCCGCTGAATAAAACAGTTTAACCGTATTTCCGGCAGAGAAAAAAGCATCACTTTAGAAAGAAATTAAAAGCTAAATTATCAGAGTAAAAAGGAGAATATAATGGATTTCAGTTTGACAGAAGAACAAGTAATGTTCAAGGAAACGGCGAGGAAGTTTGCGGAAACGGAGATTGCGCCTCTCATCCACCAGATGGAAGAAACAAAGCGCACTCCCCGTGAACTGATCAAAAAAATGCGGGATCTGAGCTTTTACGGGATCCAGTATTCACCTGAATACGGCGGCATCGGCAGCACCTATCTGGAATATGCGATGGTTATCGAAGAGCTGTCGCGGGTTTACTGCTCTCTGGGCGGCCACATATCGGTGAATTGCCTTTGTGCCGGTACCATCAATGATTTCGGTACGGAAGAACAGAAAAAGAAATATCTGCCGCAACTCCTGCAGGGGGATGCCGTGGGCAGCTTCGCCTTTACGGAACCGTCAACGGGATCGGATCCCGGCGCCATCAGAACGACCTGTGTCCGCGACGGCAAGGACTGGATCATCAACGGAGAGAAAATCTTCATCACCAACTCTTCGCTTCCCGGGTACATTGTCGTATTTTGCAAGGATGTGGAGAAAGACAACAAAATAACCAATATCATTGTTCCCAAGGATGCCAAAGGTTATTCCACGCCGAAACTGGTGGAAAAGCTGGGAATGAACGGAATGGAGGTTGCCGACGTCATTTTGGAAGATGTCCGGGTTCCCTTCGAGAATACCACCGGCGGTGAAGCGGGACGGGGCAAGGGGTTTACCATGCTTACCACCGAGATAGCCATCGGCAAACTGGGTATTTCCGCCGAATGTCTGGGCATGGCCCAGGGCGCACTGGATGAAGCGGTAAAGTACGCCAAAGAGCGGGTGCAAAGAGGAAAGCCCATATCCAATTTCCAGACAATCCAGTGGCTTCTGGGAGAAATGTCGGCCGATGTGGAAGCGGCTCGTTACTATACATATGCAACAGCGTACTGGAAATCACAGAAGAAGGACATCCTTTTTGATTCAGCCCGAACCCGCCTGTTTGTATCACAGGCCTGCCATCGTGTTGTCAGCAACGCCATGCAGGTCCTCGGAGCTTTTTCCTATTCCAAAGAGTTTAATGTGGAGAGAATATTCCGCGACATGAAGCTTGCGGAAATTTATGAAGGTGTAAATGAAATTCAGAGGGTCATGGCGGCGGCGGGAATCCTTCGCTGAAAAATATAAACTTATCGGGAGGAATTATTTATGAATTTAAAATATTTATTGTTGTCCGTTGAGGACAAAGTGGCGACGGTGACTATTCACCGTCCGGACAAGGGAAATGCTCTGGCTCCGGAAGTGCTGCAGGAAGTTGAGGCTGTCTTTACCGAAATCAGTAAACGTCAGGATGTTAATGTTGCGGTACTGACCGGCGGCGAAAAATATTTTTCCGCGGGATTTGATCTCAACATCATCCGTAAACTCGAGAAGGTGTCCAACGAAGAATACACTGCTCTTTTTCACCGCGCGTACCGGGCCATTCTTTATTGTGAACAGCCGGTGATTTGCGCTGTCGGCGGGCCGGCCATTGCCGGCGGCTTTGATCTTACGCTTATGTGCGACATTCGCTATGCTTCGGAGAGGGCCAAATTCGGCCAGCGGGAAATCGTTCTTTCCCTGACCCCGGTTATGGATCCGCTCTGGAGAATAATCGGTCTGGGACGGGCAAAAGAAGTTGCCCTGACC
>MVRV01000097.1 GCA_002068015.1 Smithella sp. PtaU1.Bin162 | reverse complement strand
GTGCAGGAACCAGCCGCATAACTGATTCCCGTCCACAGCAACACGATAAAACAAACAGCAAGCAACAATCTCTTCATTTTTCTTTCTCCTTCATTCGGTGATATTGTTTGTTGAAATTCATCATTATTTTTTCCTCGCTCTCATTGAGAGCTTTTAATCTACGCTCTTTTACTTCTTCGTTTTTGATCTTATCAGTGACCAGCTGCTTTGTTTTCCGGATTTCCTCCAAGGTCTTTTGCGTCGCCTTCATTCTGCCAATGAGACGGTATTCCGACGGATAGTCTTTTACGATCTCGCGCACTTTCCCCGGATTATCTTTGTAATGATTTATCTGCCTGGAGACGAGACGCACTTCGTCAATATTCTTGTAAAACTCCTGGGTTAAAACCTGTTTCCCCGGTTTCCCGTAGACCTTTCTTAAAAACGGAACTTCAAAAGTTTCTACCGTGTCGCCCGTGGCCAGTTTTACCGGCGTACTTATTAGATTCGATATGAACTTTCCCGTTCCTCCAGTAAAAGTATCAATGGCCAGGTCAAAAGCTTCTGGCGAGAAATCAATTTTACCCGGCCTTACTTCGTCGCCTCCGGTCAATTCATTCAGTTTTTCGGCAATAATGCGAGAAGGTTCGCGTACTGATTTCCAATAGGTTTGTGACGATGGTTTTTCTGCAAAGACATTCGCCGAAGGCCGAAGCTTTCTTCCCGACCAATCCTTATTTTCTATCCACTGGACAAAGGGATCAATTACCGTCGGAGACAAGACCTGCATAATGCTTGCCTCTCCGCCCATTGGATTAAAGGCGCTTACCGCAGCACCAAGAACCCGAAGTGTACTGTCCATTACCTTATTGTGTTTTTTGGTCAGCACTTCGCCTGCGGCCTGGCCAAAAACATGAAATACGTTATATCCCCAGGGAAGAGGTATTTTCACATAACCGTTCCCGCTTCCGAGCATAATTATAAGATTACGTTCTTTCTCCCAATCGCCAATTTTATCGTAAAGTGGTTCGCCGTCGTCCCCATCCCCACCGATTAACCTATTGGCAATATCCAGCATTAAAGCAAACCCGGCTGTGGCAACCATGAGTTTTTGCACCTTCCGGCTCTTCGCTGCCGCCATAATTATTCGAGCCGATCCCTGCATCGAAGCATTAAAGAACAGGTACGCGGCATTCATAACCGGTCCAAGATTTCCCTTTTTATTGAAGTTCACTGTCAATTCTTTGGAAATTACAGCTGCTTTCGATTCCGATACTCCCGCCTCTACAAGATTCTTAAACACAGAAAGACGGATTGCGTTCTCCACTGCGGTATTTGTATCCGCAATGTAGTCAAATGCTGCCGTAAGCCCTCTGCGAATTAGCCTTGTTTTCCCCGGCTGCATCTGTTTAACCTTGTTAACTAAATCTTTTTCCCGGTCTTTTATGTTTTCGTAAGATTGTATCCACCCGGTTTGGCCTCCGGCATGTCTGAAACGATTAAACCATTCCGCCCATTCTGATTCCCTGTTCGTGTTTCTTTCGTACTGCCAGATTCCCTTAAAGGCGCTCCCAACTTGCTTGATAGCCTTCATCCTGATCTTGTCCGCTTCTGAGTCTGACATATTGTAACCGGCGGTTTGAATATCACGAAGGAAGTTCGAGATAATAAATTCAGGGTTAAGAGATGTATTAACCATTGCCAAAAATCTTGAAACTTTAGATAGTACGCGGACAACTGACCCAGAATCCCCGCCGTCCAGATTTTTAAGGGCAGAGGCAATTTTCATGGCGTTTTCATTGTTTTCGTCAAAGGTAATGTGATGATCTTCTCCATCTACGCGAACTGATAAAACATTGTCTGCCAAAAAATAACCCGCTGGGTTATCTTTATAGGCAATTAATCCATCGGCCGTATAGGTGGCGATCTGCTCAGGAGTGTCGATCTTCCACGGGCCTTTATTGTTTTTGGCAAATTCCAGAAATACTCTTCCGACTTTGGCTTTCTCTGCTCTGATAATAGTTGCTTCGTGTTGGGCAACGAGATTAGCCAAAATATTTACTACGTCTTTTTCTGATCCTGCCCGAAGTTTCTGGTGGCCCCTGATGTCGTATCCCCTGCCGGTCCGGGGCATTACCGCGCCCTTACCTTCACGCATTAAAGGAACATAGTGCTCATACAGGGCCTCCCAATTAGCAATAGTTTCCGGAGTTTCAAGCCCTGATTCAATAAGAAGTTCCCGGCGAGCTTTGGTCATTTTATCAACCAGTTCACCGATTTTTTTATAGTATTGAGACTTGGAGCTTATCTCTAAATTCCTTTGAATGCTTATTGCCTCTGCGTCCGACATTCCGGAAAGTGCGGTATTATCGTCAATAGGTTCGTAGTTTTCCAGACGGGCAATTTCGGCTTGAAGGGCTGTCGTTTCCTTTTCGGTCTGCCGATAGCGTTTATTGGTCGGATAGTCATCAGGATTCATTTTCCTGATGGTCGCCCGTTCGGATTTCAATATGTCGCGGTCGGATTTTACTTTGCGAATTACGCCTCCGATTTCCGCAGCCGTAGGATTTATCTTCCGGAGTCTGGCATTTGCTTCTGGAGCGTGTCGGGCGTGGAGATAGAGGCCAACGTCTTCAAGGGAAAGATTCCCTTGTTCCATTTCCTTTAGGATCGGTTCAACGTGATTTTCTTCAAAGTCATCGACTGCCGCCGCTGCCATGCCATGATAACGAGTTTCCGCTCGATAGGTATTTTCTGTTTCTGGCAGTTCGCTTCCACGCCTTTTCTCAACCTTTTGCTGCTCTTTTTCCAGATAACGGAAGCGATCTTGCACCTGATAGCGGAACTCATCCCACTTCTTTTTGAGCATTCCGTGAGTTTCTTCGGATTCGGGGCGTGATTGACGGATGGAATATTGTTCAGTCTGCCCCTTTTCTGTTCCTTCTTTCTTAAAAATTTCTCCACTCTTGATATCACGCACAATTCCCTTAACCGTTCTCAGGCCAAAAGCATTAACTATTCCGTCGATAAAATCCTGAATTCTGGCAACGATCCTACCAACAAATCCTTTCGGAACTTCTTCAGCATTCAAGACTTCAGCAAGAAATCTCGCTCGGTCTTCCGATCCGCCTATGTCGTCCTTTTTTATGGGTTCAAATTCTTTTTTTCTTACAAGTCTCTTGATATGTCCCCGTAATGCGGCAACGTCTCTGCTATCCAAAACACCTATATCTTCCATCCAATGTACGGACTCATGTGAGAGTGTAATTCTATTCGCTTCGCCGCGGAGTAGGTCAATAACCCCATTTTTATATCGTCCAACGGCAACTTCTTCCTCTCCAAGAACGTCTTTTTTAGAAAGTTGCTCTTTATTGTAACCAATTTTCAGGGCAAAAGAATCAACATCGATATAATCGACTCCTCGAATTAATACCGTCTTTCCTGCACGGGTTTTTATAATTATGCCTGCATAGGTTTTAATAATCTTCTGCCCAGGGAATGCTTTTTTTATGTCTTCAAGGGTGGGCATGGGAAGAGCGTAACCTCTGTCGTCGGTCGAATATTTATCCTTGACATTCTTTCTGGAGAGAGTATTCTGTTCTTGGAATTCCCCCTGTCGAGATTCAGGGATCGTGGAGGCAGGGGGCGTCGGATTGGGGTTCCCCTGAGATCGCCCAAGCCCATTCCTCTCCCAATCAACAATCATCGATTCTTGCCTTCCAGGTCTTAAATACGGAAATTGCGTAACAAGGCTTCCTTTAAACGATTCCTGTTCAATAACGTTTCCATCAGGAGCAACTACAACCATGTGTTTTACATTATTATATGCTCTGACGTAAATTCTATTGCCTGATTGCTGGTCAACAAGTCTTACTGCTGCATTTTTTAATGTTTCAGGAACATTCGGCAACCATCTTGCCTTTTCGATGTGAATCTGATCTTTGTCGTTATCCCAAATAAGATGTAATGCCCGTTTTGAAATATAGCCATCCTCAGGATTTGCTAGTAATATCTCAGAATCATCAGCGGCGGTAATCTTCTCCGGCCATGATTTATATTCTTCCGCTGCTAGTGTTATAATCTCGCTGTTTGCTCTCTTAACGTCAAGAAACTTAGGTTCAACATCATCAACTGGAATAGCAGTTTCTCGGAATCTCTGACCGATGGAATACATCTCTACGCCCTTGTCGGTTTCGCGGGTTTTAATCGTACTGAAAAGATTATCAAATGCATCTTCAACAGGCGCAATTTCATCATCAAAAAGGTACGGATAACGGCCTTCCATCCGTTTAAAATCTTCGAGTCTCACAACATTGGCAAGATAGTCATTTTGATAACCTTGCTTGCTCATCTTAACGATGACGTAGTTCTCAAATGATCTGGCCGCACGTTCGATAATCCTTGACCAGTAATCGTTTTTTATCTGAGAAACGCGCTCGGACATTGGAGATTTATTAAGAACATCCACCAACCTTTTAAAGGCTTCGGCAATTTCCGGCCGGACGCCTTCAATCTTTGTCCAGTTCGCGGGATTATGTATTCTGCCACGTTCCAATATTTCATTGTAGCGAGTTTCAGAAAGCCGCGCCCCACCTTTGTCCTGATAATAAGTTTCAGGATTATATGTTATAAACTGGCTTTCCCTAGATTCTCCAACGTCACGTTGACGTTGAAAATAGTTATCCAGTGCATGAAACCATTCATGGGCAAAATTCCCGGCTCCACGTGTCTTTGTGAGGTTAATAACTATTGTATCCGGTTCAAAATGAGCAGAGAACAATCCTACTCCGCGTGATCCAAACCCAAGCCCCAGCGTCCCGTTTAAGGATATTGCTTTTGGCGGAATTCCAACAATATTCGCCAAATCCATTATGGCATCGTAGGACTCGTTGAGCATCCCTTGACGTTCTTTCGTGTTCTTTCCTTGGGCAACCCAATTCCCGAATTCCACGCCGCGGAAGCCAAAGGTCTCCGTAAATTGTTCGGGCGTTACATCCTTGCCGCCTCTATGATCTTTTCCGGTTCGCGGTCTGTTTTCTTTATTTCGTACGTCCTCTTTTGTGACGTTTTCCAGTTCTTTAACCGCATCCCATGCCTTCCATAATTCTTCACTGTGTTCATTCCTATAATCCAGGGCTTCTTTTGATGTCTTAAATTCTTTCAGTCTGTGATATTGGGAATCCCCCTTCTTGTTGATAAAGTATAATTCGCCGCTTCCTCTTACCTCGAAACTCTTAATAGAATCAGTTTTTGTGGGCGCGGCCTTGTCCAAGTATTCATTGATTTTGCTTATAGCTTCTTCGACTGTTTTCATTCCTTCAAAAGATCGGTAACGTCCATCAATATAGACAGACACGGAAGGCGCGGGGATATGATCGTATCCTCCAGTATCATTCATTTTATCGCTGAATCTATGAGCGTCCGGATGTTCCTGCACCGCACCGATTCTATCCCATTGCTCGCGGTCTATCGCTTCAAGTAAACGTACTTTGGCAAAGAATCCTTTAAGTGACGGGAAGGCTTTGGCTTTATCAAGTATCTTTTCGCGGCTGTACTTACCAGACTCAATGTCATTAAACAGATCCGTCATCATGCCACGGAAGGACTTAACTTTTTCCACCCAGCGAAGAACCTTGCCTCTCAACTGCGGCTTTGTCGGGATTTCTGATCGCGCAGAAGCAGCAAAGGCGGCAACGAATTTATCCTCAATTACATCGACTTCATTTTTCGGCCATATCTTACTTAAAGGCAAAGATGCGATATCGGCGTCGGTATATTCTTTTTTGAATGATTCGGAGCGATCTTTTCTGGCTCCGCCTAATTTCTCTCCAAAGTCTTCAATCTTGTTATTCTCGGCCTCTTTGTTTTCTGAAGCCAGTTCAAAACGCTCCGGTGAAAATGTTTTCCCGTTTACAATTATATTACCTTCGATATTAACTCCTTGTATCCTTCCGGAATATCTTTCTGCAGGAAGACCGCCATTTGCTTTTGGCTGGACGATATCACCGCGTTTGAACGTGTTTGTATTGATAGGTTCATTTTCAGTTTTGACTTTCTTTTCCGCGAACAGATCCTCATTCCTCTGAACTTTCTGTTCAGAAAGAGTTTTATGCACGGACATATCTGTTTCAGGATTGTTAAGGCTGAAGGTTTCGGCTTCGCTGGCGCCGGGGATTTCGGATTGCTTAATTCTCCTATTTCTTTCGTCAATAACCTCATCTAATGCCGTTTTAATATTCTGAGCCAACCAAATATCTTTCGGCACGTAACCACTTGATGCCTGAGTTGTCGCGTCTGTATAATAACCGCCTTTAATTAATATATCGCGATAGGCGTCAGGATTATTTATATATCGTTCGTAATCTCTTATTTTGATATAAGTTTTCTGTAATTGTTCATCAGGTAAATCTTTGAAATTTAGCCTAATAACATCTTTTGCTTTTTTAAGGGTAAAATACGGAGTTTCAGTTTTCTTATCGGTGTTTTCTGTGCGGGGTTCTTTGGTTTCTGCAATTATATCATCAAAGAATGATTCTACTTCTGCGGCATTGGCTTCAATTTGTTCGGAAGAATACCCTTCCGCCTCAAGCGCTCTAGTAAGCCCGGCTTCAATATCTGCACGACTCGCTTCAATTCTTCCGGTGTCAATTTCTTCGGCTTTGAGCTTCCTGAGTTGTTCTTCGATCCACTCATTTTCAATCCTCTCAATCTTGCCGTTAAGTTTACTCTCTTCAAT
>MVRV01000096.1 GCA_002068015.1 Smithella sp. PtaU1.Bin162 | reverse complement strand
CTTTCCCTGACCCCGGTTATGGATCCGCTCTGGAGAATAATCGGTCTGGGACGGGCAAAAGAAGTTGCCCTGACCGGCCGGATTTATGATGCTTATGAAGCGGAGAAGATGGGTTATGTCAGCAAGGTTTTTCCGGAAGGCAAACTGATCGACTCGGTTATGGTGATTGCCAAAGAGATGGCGACATATGACCGCATGTGTTTGAAGGAAACGAAGCAGTTGGGCAATCATGTGCTGGATGAAGACCTGGACGGTGCCATGAAGGTTCAGGAATGGCTTTTCCGCACCTATATCGGTTCGGAAGACAATCATCGGAGGATCGATGCCCTGCAGGCCAAGCTGGCGGAGATGAGAGCGAAAAAAGGAAAGTAAAAAACGGAACATTCCGGAATGTGCCGGGAATTCCGTTTGCTTAGGTATGCCGGGAAGGATGGCCGAATATTGGAAAAATTCGGCCATCCTTTTGTAGTTTGAGAAAACAGGCACATGAGCATAAAAGCACAGGCCGGAATAATCGCCTGATATAACACTTGCGTGGCCGGAAATTTGTTGCTATATCCCGCCACGATGTACAGCCTGTAAAAAGAAACAGGCCTGGGTGATGTTCCCGTTGCTCTTTGTCCCTTATAATACTTAATGATCACATATGGCCGGATAGACAAGCACAATAAAATTTTCGACAGGTGAACCGCTCTTGGAAAAGACACCGTCATTTATCTGCAGACACGAATCGGGAGAAGCTCTGAGACCATCGCAGTTTCAGGAAGATGGGGAAGATTATTCGGCAGACGGTATGGACAGGGAAAAAGTAAAGCAATCTCCCGACCGGAAGCTCCTGAAATATCGGGAGTACATCAAAAAGAAAGATCGGTTGCTGACTTCCATCTATAAAATCAGCAGGCTTTTAAACAGACCGATAACCAGAGACAAGATTCTCCAGTCTTTAGTTAACGAGATGAAGAGAGTTTTTGATTTGCAAAGAGGACTGATCTTTCTGATAAATAAGAGAGAGAATACTCTGGAAGTAAAGTATGTCATCGGATTTTCTCCACATGAAGTTAAAAGGGCGTTTGCCCATCCTCTGGATATGGACAGGGATAAATGCCGGGAAACACTGGTTGCCAAAACAGGAAAAACCATCTACATCAGGAATGCCAAAAATAGTCCGGTCATTACGGAATTTGATTTCAAGATGGATCGCATCTGGAATCGTATCTCCAGTGTAACTATGCCGCTGAAGATCAAGGGGGAAATAATCGGAGTCATTCAGGGTGACCAAACCTCGAAAGAATTGATCCTTTCCAAAAGCGACATCAATCTTTTTTCGGCCTTCGCCAGCCATGCCAGCATCATTATCGAAAATGCCAGGCTCAAAGAACAGTATCAGAAAAAAATCGCCCAACTTTTATCGCTTCAGGAAATTACCAAAAAAACCAGTTCCACCCTGGTGCTGAAAAAACTGTTGAGTATCGTGACGACGAATGCGCTGAAAATTACCGGTGCATCCGTTTGTACCCTGTTGCTTACGGAACGGGGACACTTGGAGATTGTATCTCAAGTGGGCCATGATTATGTTTATAAGGGAGGTTTCCGGCTGAAAATCGGCGAGGGAATCGCCGGATGGGTTGCCGAAAAAGGTGTCCCGCTCCTGGTCGGTGATGTTACGAATGAGCCGCGATATATTGAAATTATACCGGGTATCGGATCAATACTGGCAGCACCGCTGGTCAGCGAGAAAAGAGTCCTCGGAGTGCTTGTCGTCGCCAGTAATAAAAAGCTGGCTTTTTCGGTTGATGATCTGGAACTGCTGATGGTTTTCGCCAGCCATACTGCGGTTGTAATTGACGGTGTCCGTCTTTACGAGCAGGTGATTAAGGAACGTAATAACGCCGCCAATATTCTGGAAAGTTCACCCAACGGCATCGTCATGATCGATGAAGATAAAAAAATCAGGGCGCTGAACCGCAAAGCGGAAGAAATACTCGGCCTGAGAAGAAAAGATATTCTGGATAGAAAGATTTCCGAAATATTCAAGGGCAAGAGAATCTGTGAGGTATTAAGCAACGTTATTGATAAACGGGAAATAATCGATAATCAGGAGGTGGCATTCAGCAGAAATGACCGTTCCACCGCGATTCTGGGGCTTAATTCTTCATCTTTGATTCCGGATGACAGAGGTGTGAACGCCGTAATCATCACTATCCGCGATCTTACTGAAATCAAGCGGACGGAGGAGATGCTCAAACGTGTGGAAAAGCTTTCCTCCCTGGGACAAATGTCCGCCAATATTGCCCATGAAATTCGCAATCCCTTGGCCAGCATCAATTTTAATGCCCAGTTACTTTCGAAAAGGCTTATTGCCGACGAGAATACCGGGGAAATATTAAAAGATACATTTGAAGGAATTGAAAGGATCAAGGTATTGCTCAAAAGAGTTCTTGATTTTACCAAGAAGGAACAGCCTTCGTTCAGCAAAGGATCAATTCATAATGTTATTTCCGAAGCCCTTTCTTTAATCGAGCCGCAAATTAAAAACAGAAAAGTTATAATTAAGAAATGTTTTGCCGAAGGAATTCCCGAAGTTGTTTTTGATCCTCACCAGATTCAGCAGGTTTTCGTCAATCTTTTCATGAACGCGCTTGAATCCATGGAGAAGGACGGGACGATGGAAATTAAAAGCGCGCTGGGAAAATACGATAAGGAAGGCAGGCAGGTTATCATAACAATTTCCGATGATGGTATCGGTATTCCTCCGGAAAATATTTCCCGTGTGTTCGATCCGTTTTTTACTACGAAACCGGATGGAACAGGGCTCGGTCTTTCCATTGTTTACAAAATTATGGAGCAGCACGACGCCCGGATTGAAATTAAAAACAGAGAAAATAAAGGAACATCATTTGTTTTGCATTTTCCGATTAAAACGCAAATTTGAAAATTATGTATCGTTATAAAATTCTCATTATTGATGACGACAGACTTCTGCAGAATTCGTTGAATAAAATTCTATCGGGAAATTATGATGTAGTTATCGCCGGCAGCGGTGAGGCTGCGCTACAGATACTAAAAAATCAGGACGTGGATCTGATTCTTCTGGATATAAGGCTTCCCGGAATCGACGGTATCGAGACGCTCCGGCAAATCAAAATCACCGGCGGTAATGACTGCGGTATCATCATGATGACGGCTTATGAGGATGTCAAAACGGTAATAACATCGATGAAAGCCGGTGCTTCGGATTATCTGGTCAAACCGCTGGATATTGAAGAGTTGGAAATAATCATTGAGAAAACTCTTGATAATATTCGGTTGAAACGGGAGATTGAAGAACTGCGCAAACAATATATCCGGGAGTTTGATATCGACAATATTATTGCGGAAAGCCAGGGGATCAGAGATGCTTTAAAACTGGCCAACAGTGTCGCTCAAAGCGATGACACTACTATCCTGATTGAAGGGGAGACCGGAACCGGCAAAGAAGTGATCGCCAAAACGATTCACTGCCACAGCAGACGTTTTGGTAAACCGTTTATCAGTATAAATTGCGGGGCTATCAGCAAGGAACTCATAGAAAGCGAGTTGTTCGGCTATGAGAAAGGGACATTTACCGGGGGGCTGCAGGAAGGTAAAAAGGGAAAAATTGAACTTGCGGAAAGTGGAACACTCTTTCTGGACGAAATCAGCGAGCTTCTTCCTTATTCCCAGGTGAATCTCCTGAGATTTCTGGAAGAGAAGGAATTTTACCGGGTGGGGGGGACGGAAAAGAAAAAGGTCGATATAAGAGTCATTGCCGCCACGAATAAAAGTCTCGAAGAAGCCGTGAGAAAGGGAACATTTCGCAGTGATCTTTACTACCGTTTGAATGTGGCCAAGATATTTCTCCCGCCGCTACGGGAGAGAAAAGAAGACATTATTTCCCTCATCCTCTTTTTCATGAATAAATTTAATGAAAAATTCGGTAAAAATTTTCACGGTATTTCCCGGGAAGCGCAGAAGGAGCTTCTGCAGAATCCCTGGGTCGGGAATGTCCGGGAGCTGAGAAATTTTGTAGAGAGAGTAATTCTTGTAGAAAATGATTCAGAGATACGGCCGAATCATCTTTCGTTTATGCGCAATCATCTTGGTAATAATTCCCTTACCAACGGTGATCAGGAGTGGGAAATTCCTCCCGCGGGGATTGATCTCGATGAACTGGTGAGGAAATTAATCCTGCAGGCACTCGAAAGATCTCACGGCAATAAGGCGCAGGCGGCCAAGCTACTGGGGATGTCAAGACCGACGATGGTTTATCGTATAGAAAAGTACGGAATAAAGAGCAATTAGCAGGGCGCTGAAAAACCCCTGCTAGTATTTGTAAAATCCCCGGCCGCTTTTGCGTCCCAGGTAGCCCGCCTGAACCATCTTGCGTAAAAGCGGGCAGGGGCGGTATTTCGAATCGTTGTATCCGTTGTAAAGTACTTCCATTATCGAAAGCACGGTATCGAGTCCGATCAGATCAGCCAGGGCAAGCGGGCCCATAGGATGGTTATAGCCGGCTTTGATGAGTCCGTCGATATCTTCCGCCTGTGCCACCCCTTCCATTAATTCATAAATTGCTTCGTTGATCATCGGAATGATAATGCGGTTACCGCAGAATCCCGGGAAGTCATTCACCAGGAAGGTGTCTTTTCCCATGGCTTGACCTATGGCGCGGACGGTTTGCAGAGTCTCCTCTGAAGTGGCAATTCCGCGAATTATTTCCAGCATTTTCATTACCGGGACGGGGTTGGAAAAATGCATGCCGATGAAACGGTCGGGCCTTTTTGTCATGGCGGCAAGCGATGTGACAGAGATGGAAGAAGTGTTTGTTGCCAGAATCGTATGGGCCGGGGATATGCTGTCGAGACGGGTAAAAATATCTTTTTTAATGGCGACATTCTCCGGAGCCGCTTCGATTACCAGATCTGCTTCCGCCGCCGTTTCAAGGCCGACGCTGCCTTTGATTCTTCCGCGCACGGAGTCGGCCGTATCGGCGGAGATTTTTCCTTTGCCGGCCATTTTCTCCAGATTGGAATTGATCGTCCGCATGCCGTTATCAACGAACTTTTGTTCGATGTCGCTCAATATCACTTTATAACCAGCTGCCGCTGCTACCTGGGCAATTCCCGCGCCCATCTGGCCTGCACCTACGGTCATGATTGTATTAATCTTTGTCATGATTTATCACTTTTCCTGCTTTCTGCCGTTTCGACGGCGTTTGTTTAACATATAAAATTTAAATCGAATATGTCAATTAAATATTAAGTGAGGAGATTATAAAGGTGCTGAATCAGCGAACAGAGACATTATTTCCGGCAGAGGAAATTGCCCATTCTTGCCATAATAAACATCCGGAAGAAAATCAGATGAATTTAATGCCTGAAAAAAAGCAATTTTAAATTGCCGGCGGGGCATTTTTCTCTTGACAATTGCCGGCATTATCATCATATGGCTTGGACAATTCTCAACATTAATATTAACAATCCTTGACGCGAAAACCTTTTTTCTTTACTATCGTCATCAAGTTTCGCAGCCGCGGATTTTAAGGAGGAAGATATGATTAAGAGGGTATTAGGGTGCATTGCAGCAGTGTTGTTTCTAATGAGCTTCAGCATTGTTCAGGCGGCGGAACTTACCGGCCGCCAAGTTATGGAAAAACAAAAAGAAAAACATAAGGTAAAAAGCGAAATCGGTGCTGAAATAATGCTCCTTGTGGACAAGGATAAAAATCAGGAAAAAAGACAAGTTAAACGCTACGCCAAGGAAACGGAAAAAGATCTGCACCGTTATCTGGTTGTTTTTCAGGCTCCGGCCGACATCAAGGGAACGGCTTTGCTTACCTGGGAACAGAAAGGAAGGGAAAACGATCAGTGGCTTTATCTGCCCGCCCAGAAAAAGATGCAGCGTATTGCCAAGGGTAGCAAGAAAAATTACTTTATGGGGACCGATTTTACTTATGAAGATATGGAACCGGAAGACCTCAATAATTTTGAATACACCATTGTGCGCTCCGAGCAATTGAGCCAGGACGGCAAAGCGAATGATTGTTACGTCATTCAGGCTGTTCCCGCCAATGAAGAAAAAAAACAGGAAAGCGGTTACTCCAAAAGGATTTTGTGGATTGAAAAAGAGAATCTTGTTACTTTAAAAGGAGAATTTTACGACCGCAGGGAACGTCTGCAGAAAACACAAACCAGCCATGAACTGGAAAATGTCGGTGGTACGGTCTGGCGTCCGAAGAAAACTCTGATGGCGCATCATGAAAAAAATCACAAGACCATTACAGCCGTAACATCGCGGCAGATTAATTCGAACATCGAAGATCAGGTTTTTACGGAACGTTTTATTCTTTCCGGCAAACATACCGAATAAAACCGGATCATTCCAGGGAAGGATTTTTTAATAGTCACAGGTTGGAAACCATTTCAGACGATTTTTCATGAGAGAGAAAATTTATGGGTAAATTGATGCTCTGGAGCCGGAAGCACCCTTGGCTGGTCATTCTGATTACGGCAGTTTTAACTATTTTCAGTCTGTACAGTGCCCGTAATCTCAAGGTGGACGTTTCCACCGAAGGAATGATGATCGAAGGCGATCCAGCCATTAATTATTATCATGATACGCTCAAAAAATTCGGCACGGACAATATAACGGTCGTTTACGTCCGTGATCAAAACCTTTTTACACCGGAAAAATTGCAAAAGCTGGAAAAGCTGCTTTTTGCACTGCAGGACATTCCTGGTGTAAGCAAGGCGGAAAGTCTCTTTTCCGTAACAAACTTCAAGAGCGTGGACGGGGCACTCGAAACCAATCCTCTCATGGATATGCCTCCGGCCACGGTTGAGGAAGCAAAACGTATTCAAAAAGATGCGCTTAGGAATCCTACCCTTGCCGACAATCTTATATCGAAAGACGGAACAACAACGGCGATCAACCTTCACACCGAAGTGGACAGAAACGACAGGGAATTCCACGTCCGTTTTTCACGGCAGGTGGATTCGGTCATTACCCAACACAAAGCCGGATTCGATGAAATATTCCAGTTTGGAATGTCTTATGCACGCCGCCTGATATCGGAAAATATAGTGGCCGATCAGATTAGCCTGGTTCCTCTGGCGACACTGGCCCTGCTTTTGACTATCGTGATTGCCATGCGCTCCTTAAGCGGTGCATTCATGCCTCTGGTTACGGCAGGCATCAGTGTTGTGCTCACCGCCGGTTTTATGAGTCTCATGCATATTCCCGTAAATGTTCTCACCGTGATTATACCGGCTCTGATTATTGTAATCGGTTCAACCGAAGACATCCATATGCTCTCGGAGTATGTGGAAGGTATGCATGAATCGAGGGGGCTCCGGGACGAGGCCATCAGTTATATGGCCGGAAAAGTGGGTATGGCGGTTTTATTCACTTCTCTTACGACTTTCCTGGGATTTCTCTCCATTGTAGTCAATGACATCACCATCCTCAAGCAGTTCGGTATCGTCGCTTCGTTCGGCTTGTTCGTCAATCCGCTGATAACTTTTACAGTAGGCCCCGTTTTCCTCCATTTCTTCGGTCCCCGGAAAATCAAGCAGGTCAAGCAAGATGAAACCAGGGTCAATGTTATCGACCGGTTTTTCGTTTCTCTGGAGCATAGAATCATCAGCTCCATTACGGTTCATAAAAGGCTGATCCTTTCCTTGCTTTTATGTGCGGCCGTGATTATCGGCTTCTTTATCGTCCGGGTGCAGGTGGACAACGATTTTTTGGGGTACTTTAAGAAATCGTCCGACATCCGGGGCCGAAGCAATATCCTTCATGACAACCTGTCGGGTGCGCAGACCTTCTTTATCCGCATTACCAGCGGTTTTCCGGATACATTTAAACAACCGGCGAATCTGTCGCAGGTGACGGCAATTCAAAAATATATTGCCTCCAAGGGATTGTTCGACAAAACCCAGTCGCTGGCAGACCAGATTGCGCTGATCCATCGTGAAATGAACAACGGAGATGCGGCTTTCTACCGGACTCCCGATACGGCGGCTCTGGTTTCGCAGTATTTGCTCCTTATTCATCGCGACGACATCTCGCGTTATGTGAATGCCGATTTCAGCGAGGTTAATATTGTGGTGAGACACAATCTCAGTTCATCTCATGAACTGTCGGCGGCTTTGAAGGATCTCGAAACCCATCTTAAAAAAACGTTGAATCCTTATCTGAGATTCGGTTTTACCGGTGAAAATATCCTGATCAACAAGGCTGCAGATACTATGGCCGTAGGGCAGGTTCAGTCTCTTTCTCTTGTCCTGGCACTTGTCTTCATTGTCATGTCTTTCCTCTTCGTCAATTTGAAGGCCGGTGCTCTCTCCCTGATACCGAATATTTTCCCCATTGTCGTCAACTTTGGCATCATGGGACTGTTGGGAGTGCCTTTAAATACCGGAACGGCAATGGTGGCGGCGATAGCCATTGGCATCGCCGTGGATGATACGATACATCTTATGACCAGATACAATAAGGAAATGCGCCTTCTGCAGGATCAGCAAAAAGCCGTTGATGCCTGTATGAGTGCGGAAATCAGACCCGTTGTTTCCACCTCTGTTGCGCTTTGTCTGGGTTTTCTCTTCCTGGGCTTTTCCAATTTTGTTCCGGTGATTTACTTTGGCCTTCTGTCTGCGGAAGTGATGATATTCGCCCTTATCGGCGATCTGTTTATTACGCCGATTCTGCTTTCTTCCACCCAGCTTATTACCCTGTGGGACATGATGGGACTGAAATTACAGGAAGCCGTTGCGCAGAGATCGAAATTGTTTGAAGGTCTCAGAAAATGGCAGATCAAAAAAGTGGTTCTCCTGGGGCGTCTGCTGGAAAAAGAGGCCGGAGAATTTGTCGTGCGGCAGGGTGGTGAAGGAAAGAGCATGTTCCTTCTCCTGGAGGGCAAAGCACAGGTTGTGGGCAGAGACGAAAACACGCAGAAAACAATGGTGTTTACCGAGTTGAACCCGGGCGATATTTTCGGAGAAATAGCTCTGGTGGAACCGGGACCGCGTTCGGCGGATGTAAAATCTCTCGAGCCGGTCAAATACCTGGAGATTGATATGGAAGGATTAAAACGAATCCAGAGAATTTATCCGCGGATCGGCGGTCGCCTGTTTCTCAACTTATCCAGAATACTGGGACAACGCCTTATTCGCACCAATCAACTGCTGCTGAAAAAAATGTGAGGGACTATATGAAAAAATTTCTCTACATCATCTATGTGTTGCTGATCGGAGGCAGTCTGCTGTTTGCGGCACCGGCAACGGCCGATGATGACCTCGATCTTTTAAAGGATCTGGATAAGGAAATCTCAAAGGAAAAAAGTGCTGATCCGCTCAAGGATATAGATAAGGCGGCGACCCGGGAGGAAGTCAAAAAAGACGGCATTTCCGATCAGTTGGTCGCGCATCTTGCCGGGAGTGTCCGGCTGCGGGCCATGTACTTTTTCCGCAATCCCGAAGAGCGCGATGACGCCGACATGAATAATGTTATGGGGGAAACCCTGCTGAAATTCTCCGACTGGGTGGGAGGTGAAAAATGGCGGGTTGATGTTTCCGGCTGGGGTGAAGCCGGAACCCAGAAGGATACTTACGCCGGTGTATTTTACTCCCTGCAGGATGATGACCGCCGCCGGAAATATATTGAAGTAAACGAAGTTTATTTTACCCTCAATCAGGCTGATTATAATGTTACTCTCGGCAGAAAGATATTCGCCAATGGGCTTTCCACTATTTATTCACCATCCGACCGGCTGCGTCCCCGGGACGGCAACGACCCTCTGGATCAGAAGGAACTGGGAATCTGGCAGGCGCGGCTTGATTATTTCCTGAATCAGGCGACAATTACCGCTGCCGTATTGCCGGTTTTTCAAGCCAATAAGGGGCCCAGTGATACTTCCCGCTGGATGGGCAGCAAAAAAGACAACGACAACAGAGATTTCGATTTTCATGATACTTCCGGCAATCAGATAGAGGAGGACCGGGCGAATATTGCAGCAAAAAATATCGGGTATTTTGCCCGTTATAAAAACACCTATAAAGGGTGGGACTTGTTCTTCTCTTTTTACCACGGGCCCAATCTCTACTATGTTTTGAGAGAGGAAGATCGGGGCGGAACCAGGGTAAAAATCAAGGAATCGGTAAAAGTCGGAAATTACGCCGCCGGTTTTTCCACGACATATAAGAAGTGGGAATTCCACGGTGAAGCCCTGCTTAATTACAGCTATGACGGCAAGGACGATCAGTATGTCAGCGGACTGGGCGGTGCCACCTATACGATAGACGATCTGGCTAAAAAAGTTGGTCTGGAGCAGATCGACGTTACTGTGGAATACGGCGGAGAGTTTATTCTCAAGGCACAGTATGCGGAAGGTTACGTTCAGAGCTCCCGGAAAACGAGACTGGGCAGAAACGACATTTACGGGAGGGTTAATTTCAAATACAGTGAAGACTTGAGTTTTGAATATGTCGCGAACTTTGAGCTCTCCGCCAGTGAAGGCGGTTATTACCAGAAAATTCAGTCGAAGTACAGATTGAGAGACGGCCTTATCTGGAAGGCTGCGCTGGAGTTTTTCAACGGTGACGACAACAGCTACTACGGCCGATGGTATCGTAATGACCGTGTGGTCATGGAACTGGAATACAGCTTCTGATATTTTCTATTTTTCTTTTTCGGATGCAATATCCTTCCCTGCCGGAATATAAAGGACAAAGGAAGCGCCTTTCCCCGGTTTTGTTTCTACGGTTATATAACCGCCGTGTTTTTTCAGCACGGAGTAACAAACCGCCAGCCCCAATCCCAATCCTTTCCGGGCGGCCATCTTTTTGGTTGTGAAATAGGGGTCAAATATCCTGGGCAGATGTTCTTCCGGTATGCCGGCTCCCTCATCGGTAAAAGTTATTTTAAGGTAAGTGCCCGCCTTTTGCAGTTCGGGAAGTTCTCCTGCGGCGATGAACGTATTTTCCACCTTAATCGTCAGTTTGCCTCCGTTCGGCATGGCCTCACAGGCATTTGCAGTCAGATTATAGAAAACCTGCTTCATTTGCAGTTCGTCTATTTCCGCCGGGTAAAGTTTTTCCATAAAATCAAATTCTGCGAGGATATTTGTCTCCTGTACCGTTTCCATTACGGCATTGCGGATGATGACCGCCACATCGGAAATTTCTTTATGGGGTTGCCCGCCCCGGGAAAAGGTGATTAATTTACTGGTGAGATCTCTTGTGTGCGCTACGCTATCCATGGCGGCAAGCAGCCGTTGGCGGGAGGAATGATCCGCCGGCAAATCAAGAAGCGTGAGTTCGATATAACCCTGTACCATAGTCATCAGGTTATTGAAATCGTGAGCGATTCCCCCGGCCAAAACACCCAGCGACTCCAGCTTTTGGGCCCGTAACAATTCTTCTTCAATCTTTTTGCGTTCGGTAATGTCGCGGGCGATAATTGCTATGTTTGATTGTCCGTCAGTGGTCGTAAACACGGTTGAGCTTACCTCCAGGGGAAACTTTTCCCCCGTGCTGCGCACACCGGTGAGTTCTCCATTGAAAAAGCCGGTCTGGGCGCGTATCTCCAGTGCCGGTTTCAGGCACGGATCTTCCTCATCAAGCAAATGTTGCCGGTTCAGAGAGCATATTTCATTCTGGCTGCGACCGAACATACGGCATCCGGCGGGATTAACCGACAGGATGCTGCCGTCCGGAGAAGCGAGAAAAAACGCATCCAGGCTGCTCTCGAAAATCATCCTGTATCGCATTTCGCTTTCCTGCAGAGCCTTTTCCGCCCGTTTTCGCTCGGTAATATCGTTGATAATTGAATGAAGACATTGCTTCCCTTTGATATCAATTTTACTACTGAGAACTTCAACGTCTCTTATTGAACCGTCAGCTCGTCGGTGCTGAAATTCAAAACGGACTCGTTTGCTGTTTCTGACTTTTTCCATTTCTCGTTTTATCTGTTCCAGAGAAAGTGTGTTAATGTCCTGAATTTTCATTTGCCGAAGCCGCTCGCGAGTCCATCCGTAAAAATCAACGGCTGCTTCATTGGCGTCGAGAATATTGCCGGTATCGGCATCAATGAGCAGTTTGACGGCGGCGTGGTTTTCAAACAGCTTGCGGAATATCTCTTCACTTTCGCGCAGCTTTTCCTCCGCTTTTTTGCGTTTTGTTATGTCCTGGATGGTGCCTTCCAGAAGAACTATCTTTCCGCTTTCATTCCGGATAGGCCGGACATTCATGGAGACCCAGAATATGCTGCCGTCTTTACGCCAGACCTCTGATTCATAATTATTGACAAAGCCCTGTTTTTCTAACAGATCTATCAACTTCAGGCGGTCTTCCGGATGAACATACGCGCGCTTCTGTACGTCGCCGGTCATATTGAGTAGCTCCTCCGGTGAGTCGTATCCTCTGATGCGGGCAAAAGCGGGATTAAGACTGATATATCTGCCCTCGATAGTGCTCTGAAAAATTCCTTCCGAAGCGTTTTCAAATATGTTCCTGTATTTGCTTTCACTGTCTTTGAGGAGCTTTTCCGTATGCCGGCGTTCCGTAATGTCACGTAAAGATTCAATTGCACCGATGACTTTTCCTTCGGAATCGCGCAACAGGGAGGCCGTTACCCATAGATAAGCTCCTCTGTTATTATAGGCTTTGGGAACATAGGTTTCGCCGTAAATCACATTGCCGTTGTTTTGGACGGCATTATATTGTTTCAGTCCCGTATCGTTATCCGGCAGAAGAATCAGATCGGAAAGGAGCATTCTTCTTTCACCGTAAAAAGCCAGGGCATATTCCTGGTCACCCCTGCCGATGATGTCTTTGCGGGCAACACCGGTCATTTCTTCGCTAGCCTTGTTCCAGGCGATAACTTTACCTTCCTTGTCGATGATGAAGGTTGCATCCGGCAGGAAGTCAATAATCTGATCAAGTCGCCGATGGGCATCGCTTAATTTATTTTCCGCCCGTTTCCGCTCGGTCACGTCGTTGAATACCGAGCAGACGGCAAGTTCATTCTGAAAAATTGTGAGCGTTGAGGAAACAAGGGCACAAAAGGTACGGCCGGTTCCGGTTTTCAGAAGTGTTTCATAATTCCGGACGCTTCCTTCCGCTTTCAGACGATTGACCAGTTCCTGTCTGTTTTGCGGTTCGACATAGAATTCAGTAATAACATTGTCGGAAATGTTTTTATTGGAAAATTCAAAAAGATCAACTGCACGCTGATTCATGTACAGGCAACGGTTATTGTGAACAGAGCTCAACACAACCGGAAAAAGAATATCGTCCACAAGATTGCAGTAGAGATCGGAGTTTGCCTGTAAATTTTTATCTGATGAATTTGTTATGGTCATTTATGTAATCCTGTCTTTTTTGTATTTTCTCCGGAGGAAAGGCAGCGCAATTCTATCGGCGGCTTTACTGAGAAACTGAAAGATAAATTATTTGAATTTTCCTGTTTACGGAATAAACAACTCCAACTGTATTTATATCCACTTTAGAAGCAATAAGCGTACCATTGACACATGATAGTCGGAGCATCAGAGAAATTTATTTTTTATGGTGTAATCAATAATAAATATTAATGTGTTGGCATTGCCGCTGCCATCTGCTGAATAAATAAGGAATTATTGCCGCTTTTATCCGGGACGGTATAAATATACAATTTTGCTAAAAATTGCATTTCCGGACAATAAACGGAAATATTTTATGCAGAGACAATGATTGCAAAGCAATATATTGACGCTAATTTACTGTAAAACAGTAATAATTTCGGATAAACGGGAAATTGTCCAATATCTTGTAATTTATGAGGATATTGAGAAGGGTTATTTGCTGATCCTCTGTAATATAAGAGAGGCAGGCATATTTTCCAACGCAAGCGCATGTTTCTTCTTATAAGATGCAGTAAATAATCTGCGCAAGATATTGTAATAACGAGGTTATAATTAAAATTAACTTTATTACAAAATTACGGCATGATTTTTGAATTTTTTATTTGCGGAATGTATTTATCCGGATTGGACGTTTTAGAAATGCAGGTATAAATATAAAATTGATTCTGTCTGTAGAATGAAACGGAAATATTGTTATGGCCGAAAAAAAAATATTAGTTGTCGATGATGAAGTTACAATCCTCGATATGCTCAAAGATGTTTTCTCTTCAGCGGGCTACACGGTCTTGACGGCCGGGACCGCTGAAGACGCGCTGCAAATCCTTCAGAAAGAAAGTATTATGGTGATGTTTCTTGATCTTACGCTTCCCGGGATGAGCGGTGTTGATCTTTGTAAGAAAATACGGGTGGAAAACCAGATTTGCATTATTCATGCATTTACCGGCTATAGTAATATTTATCGTCTTTTGGAATGTCGCGCCGCCGGGTTCGACAATTTTTTCGTCAAGCCGGTTAAAATTCAGTTACTCCTCGATGCCGCCCGGGAATCTTT
>MVRV01000095.1 GCA_002068015.1 Smithella sp. PtaU1.Bin162 | reverse complement strand
TAGCGATGGCGCCTATTTCAATTATTCTGTGACCTTTTCTATGGTCAAGCCCGGTTGTTTCGACATCAAGAAAAACAGAACGTCTCATTCTTTAAGAGCCTTTCCGGAAACTTTACATCAACTTTTTTACCCGCACTCTTCATCCAACCATCCATTATCCACTATTAGCCACGAGCTATTCTACGCCTTCTCCACCACCTCCCAGCGGCCGCCTTTGGACGGCCTGATAGCGATTTTGATTAGGATTGAACACCTTTTTGATAAAGAAAGGAATATTCCGGAAATAGACGGACTGGATAACTGGCTTGTCACCGCTTAACTGAATCACAACAGAAAACCTCATGTCCCCCTCGCTTCCGGATTTCAGTTGTATTGAAATGATATGTTTAAAAAGGCAAATGCAATGACTGCGGCATTATATACGCGCAAGCCGACAATAAATCAAGCTTGTTGTACCTTAAAGATTTTTTCTAAAGTTCAATCTGTCTTATGTATTGCGGGAACATGATTATTTTTTTACTGTCTGAAGGCTGGAACAAAAATGGCTCGACATCTTTCGCCAGCGCTTTCAGATTCAAATCCCTGACATGCGCAAGCAGTTTTCTCCTGAGTTTTTGTTTATCATCGAGTCCGGTTTTTAGCTTCAGGTAATCATAATCCGGTTTTGTTTTCTGCAGCAGAAAAATTACATCATAAAAATCCCGGCCTTTGGCTCTTTTACGACCTAGTAAAGCAAATATCTTCTGTGCCAGCAGAATGGCGGGCGGCGTTACACTGATCTGGGTAAAAACATCGAATTTGTTGAGAATCACCTTATCCGGCTTATAGACATAATCATGCGGCTCAGTATCCACCTGAATGAGGATTTTTTCTTCCTTTAAATCCGACAGAGAATTGTCAAACAGAACACTGGGCAGCTTCACATAGCAACGGAAAGCACTCTTCAGAACACTACGGATTTCCACATCAAAGCCTTCTCTTTGTAAACCGTTTTGAATTTCTTTGGTTAACAACACAAAATCATCTTTACTAAGCCGGAAATTGTCAAAATCAAGGTCTTCTGAAAAGCGCGTGTTTTCATGCACAATACGCAACGCCGTTCCACACAGAAACGAAAGTTTCCCGGCCGTTTTGGAATTGAAGACGATTTCCAGAATCTTGTATTGCAGGTATTCTCGCAGAATGTTTCTCTTAAAACCGCGCAAATGCTCAGGATAGTATTGCTCGATCTGCTTTATGCTAATCATTGCGTATATACTCTAAAAATTTATTAACTCTTCCGGTTAGTCTCTTGTTGTCAAAAGCCTTCAAATAATTTCGGAGTTTATTTATATCGGCTTGCCTGTCGAATTCCTCAGTGTTAAAACGCAAACCTGAAAAAGCATCTTCCGTATCGATAGACGCATTCAAGTAAAAATAATCCAGAACCGCTTTTTCTATCTCGGCGATCTTGAAGGCTTGTCCCCTATCGCCGGTTAATGAATAGCCAAACATCAGTTGTGGCTTGATATGCCTATAAATAAACTCGCCGTAAGCGGCAGGAAAACGGTTTGTCTTTCTAGTTGTCACCGAAGTAATGCCGTAAACAGCCTCCGGGATCAGATGATAATGCGACATGGCCATTTCCAGCGATACGTAGGAAGGCGTGTAAATCTTATTGGCCATCAGGAAAAGCACCGATTCGTTGATCTCCAGATCGGAAAAGGCATAATACCCCCGCCTGATCATTTTTAAGTAGCCCTTCCCCTGCCATTCATTCAAACGCCGTAAATCAAAATCCGCATCGATCTTGCGGATATCGTTTAAATTGAAGACGACAAAATTTTTCAACTTTTCTTTAATGCCCAGAAAAATCATAAAATATATTTCCGTAATATGTGTTTTATAACATAGTACGTAATTATAATGACCATTTTTGAATAAATATCAAGCTGTTTTTTGCAAATGAAGATACGAATATAATTGTCGATTAAAAAAGACTTCGGAGAGTGTCGTCTTTCGCCCCCTTCTCCAATTGTAATTGGAAGAGGGGGCGAATATTATTTATGATAACTGATTGATGGCGGAAAGCTGCCAGGGGTTTGATCCCACCGGACGCGTGAATGTCCAGAACTCTTCAAATTTAACAGGATCGGTTTTGCTGCCGGAAAGCACGGTTCCCGTTGTTTCATCCACGGTATAATCAAGCAGATTGGCATAAAACCGGACGGTGATGAAATCATTGCCGGCTTCCTGCCAGACTTCGGTTATTTCTACCTTCCGCACAGCGATGTTGTCCAATCGGTTGATTTGTTTTTTCCTTCTCAGTTCATCGGCATCAGCCTGAATTATGCGGTACATCTCATCGGTAAACATGTTGCGGACGGAAGACATGCTGCGGTTGGCCCACGCTCCCTGTATCTGGAAAAAGGAATCAAGACATTGTTCCTTGAATTTCTGCTCGTCAAATGCCGAATCCATCTGCCGTATATGGCCGATTCCGTCGTCAATCCCCGATTCCGCAGGCCCGCCGCCGTAAGACGGTGCATAAGAGGAAGGTTGTGACGCCTGCCCGGCCGCAGTACTGTAGTAGGAACCGGCCGTTGCTTCAGACGCCTGCCGCCTCCTTTTAATATACCACCAGATGCCGTAAAGGATCCCCGCCATCAGCAGAATTTCAAAAAGGCCGATTCCGCCGCCGCCCGTTGTCCCGTCACCCGCAAATCCCAGACTCCGGAAAAGCATCCCGCCGATCATGCCGCCGACCAGACCGCCGGCCATGCCCCGCAAAAATCCGCCGCTCTGAGGCGCCGCCGCAGGTGCGGAAGGAGCCGCGCCCATTTGACGCGACGGGCTTGCGGGTGAAGATTGCGGGGATGCGGGCGTTGAATAAGAACGTGATCCCCGGCTGCCGAATGACCTGCTGCCGCCGATGCGGGCGTAGGCATCAAGTTCCAGAACGTACGTTACAAAAAAGAATAGACTGAATATCATCAATCCGTATTTGATCCACCTGCTTGAAAACATGTTTTTCTCCTTTATTCCTTTTTATATTTTTGTATTACCAACAGATTATTAATCGTCCCATAATAGATTTCTCCTTCGTCATTCCGGCGAAGGAGACTGTGTCGCAATTACCATTCCCGTCATTCCGTGCAAGCTAAGCGCGACGAAGAGCCTGCCCCGTACTTGATACGGAGGAATCCGGTATTTTCAACAAATTCTGGATGCCGGTTTTCACCGGCATGACAATACTATTTTAAGACGGATAATAATTCCGCAAAGAAATGCCGTTAATCCGCCTGCCCTTTGCCGACGACAAATTTGCCGGTGAAATACTTTTTCCGGATATTGCCGGCTTCTTCTTCCGCCCAGCGCTCTACGCCTATTTTTTTTATCCGGCAGAGGTTGTAAACTTTCATATTATGCGGATAGCGGGCGGCCTGGTCGGCGGTCGGAGCGAGAAAGGCACACGGAAAATCATTGCAGTCACTGCATAAAGCCACGCCCTTTGCTTTAACGCAATCGAGCGTCGCACAGCTTGCCGCCATCATATGAAAATGCTTTCCGTCCTGAGCACGGCATCCTTTACAGGGTATTTCTTCCTTCGGAATACCCATTTTGGTATTAATTAATTCGGCCATCTTTTCCGTCAGATTGTCCGTATAGAGTTCACAATTAAAGCAATCCAGTCCGCAGGGAGCCGTTAAATCTTTTTTATTCTTCATAGTTTCTCCTCACTTCCTTGCCGCCGCAAAATAATATTATAAATTTTCCTACGCTTTTTAATTGCCGGCACCGGGCAAAGCGACGTAGCCGACTGCTTATTCATATTTGCCGTTTTTCGTATCAGAAGTATTATTCATTATCAAGCGGCAAATATTATCAATTCAAAGCCCATCTCCGGAATTCCTGACCGCAAATCAACGCCGGTTTACCGAATAAATCGATCAGTTGCAGTATGGCGATATTCTCTTCACAGGGAGCCGTCAAGAGCGTCGGCCACGGCGGCCTTGCAATACCTGCACCTCTGTGCCCCCCGGAAAAGAGGTTTCCCGCAGGCAGGGCAATGATAGCGTTCACATTCCGAACGAGCCCACTCGATACTTCCTTTTTCATCACCGAGTTTATCAACCTTCGCCCGCCATACGGGGATCGTCGTTTTCATCACTCTCTTTCCTGTGGCAAAACCGAAATTCTCGATAAGAGAGCACGGCCACTCGCCGCATTGATGGCAGGAATAAAATCCCTTCGACCGGACGCAATCTCTGATGCTGCAGCTTTTGCAGTAACCGTAAAGTTTCTCCGGAGGATCGGATTGCATGCAACCCAGACACTCGGTTTTTTCGGGCGCCGTCCCGTAGAGTTTGCCCATCGTGGCGCGAAATTTTTCGTTGCCGTCTCTTGTTGCTATATAGACGCCGCAGGCGCCGCAATACAATCCGCAGGGTGCCATCAAGGCCTTATTTTTGATTTCATTTTCACTCCAGCCCTCCATTTTCCCCTCTTTTCCTAAAAATACTCTTATAATTGTTTCTGATAAAAAAACCCGTCGACTGTCACTCTCCCTGAATCATCAAAGACGATACCCTCCATCTCCAGCAAATCCCTCTTCATCTTCAGACCGCCCTGATACCCACCCAGTGTTCCGTCGGAACGGATCGCCCGGTGACAGGGGATGACCACCGGAAAAGGATTTGTGGCCAGAGCCGTTCCCACTGCGCGGGCACCCCGGGGATTTTGCAGATACCCGGCAATCAGATTGTATGTGCTTACTTTTCCTCGGGGAATGGCGTATTCGGCAAGCAGTACCTGCTTCTGAAAAGCGGAACAAAGATCGAGTCGCAAGATATTCAGAGAGAAATAAACATCTGCGCCGTCCAGGAAGGCCTCAATCTTATTAATTAGAAGGCTGATCTCCGGTGCAGATGAGACGACGGCATGCGGAAAATACCTGTGGCAGGAAACTTTTGCCGAAATTTGCGGACCGGACAATAAAATGCGCCGGACTTTGGGCCGTCCTTCGCAGTCCGACCAGATAACGGCAAATGATCCAAAACGGCTATCGCCGAAACAGCAAGCAGAGATGATTGTATCTGTTTGTTTCATGGAAATAATGGGGAAAGGGTAATTTTAAAATTTTATTTTTCTTTTTTCCGGCTCCGGATGTTGCCGGTAAATAATAACAATATTGCCGATAATGCCCGCAACCCCGCTTTTGGTCAGCTTTGCAATTTCTTCCGCTATTTCTTTTTTATCTTCCTTGAAATCTAAAAATTTCACCTTGATCAGTTCATGATCATTGAGCGCGGCATCAACTGAAGCCGTTAATTTTTCATTGAACCCGTTTTTGCCCACCATAACCACCGGCTTTAAATGATGCGCCAGAGAGCGCAGATATTTTTTGGCCGAACTTTTGAGTTGCTCCATGCTTTTTTAATCCCCGTTTGCCGTAATCACCTTTTTTTGTTTTTATATAGCACATTTACCCGGAATTAGGAAAAATTCTTATTTCCCGGCTTCTATTATCATGCCCAAACGACCATAAACCGGCTTTGGGTACCGGCAGATTCTCTTTTAATTATCACCTCTTCGGGTACTCCCGCCATCTTGCCTTTACTCTTGACAAAACACTTCCTTTCCCTTAGTGTACCGGGTAAAAACAAATCCGGAATAAATGTAATGAAAAAATCTCTTGAGAAGAAAACCTCGCAGCCGGAAAAGAAGCGAATCAATCTGGCACTGCAGGGCGGTGGTGCACACGGTGCTTTTACCTGGGGAGTGCTGGATAGAATCCTCGATGATGAACGCATTGAAATTGAAGGTATCGTCGGCACCAGCGCGGGGGCTGTAAACGCAGCAATTCTCGCCTACGGGCTCGAAACCGGCGGAAGTAAAAAAGCAAAGGAACTGCTTGCGCACTTCTGGGAATTTAATTCCCAATATGGCCAGTGTTCACCTTTCCAACCGACAATCTGCGATAAAATGATCGGGCATAAAGGTTCACTGGAATACTCCCCGTACTGGCAGGCTTTTGATATTTTTTCACGCATGTTTTCCCCGTACCAGTGGAATACCGGCCCGACCAATATATTTCAGGACATTATCGAAAAGATAATCGATTTTCCGCGTCTGCGGGAAGCCCGCAACATCAAGCTGTTCATTTGCGCAACTAACGTCTTAACCGGCCGCCTGAAGGTTTTCGAAACTTCCGAAATGAGACCGGAAATGATTCTGGCCTCCGCCTGCCTGCCTTACCTGTATCAGGCTGCTGAAATCGACGGTCAGTATTACTGGGACGGCGGTTACATGGGCAATCCGCCGATTTTCCCCGTTATTTATAACACACATTGTCAGGATGTATTAATCGTCCAGATCAACCCGATAAACATTCCCGAAGTACCGCAAACCGCCAACGCCATCTTCGACCGGGTCAACACGTTGAGCTTCAATTCCAGCCTGATGCGGGAAATGCGGGCGATTTATTTTATTACTTCACTGATCGAAAAAGGCGAACTCGATGCGGCCAAGTACAAGCATACCTTCATTCATACCATCGATGCCGAAGAGGAAATGTCGAAACTCGATGCGTCGAGCAAAATGAATCTGGATATGGAATTTTTGAAATATCTTTTTAATACGGGCAAAGAAAAGGCCGATGAATTTCTTCAAAACAATTTTGACGCCATCGGCAAAAAATCTTCCACCGATATTGCGGCAAAATTCCTGTAACAAGTATTTTAAAAGCGTTGCCCCAAAAACAGATACACCGACTGATGCCCTCCTTCAGCCTGTCCGTAGGCCAGGAAAATCGGCCCCAGATAGGTAGTTGTTCCGATAAAGACACTCCCGGCATAAATAAGAGAATTAAATGTAATATCCGATTTTCTGTCCCAGACGTTGCCCGCTTCCGCCGACACACCGAGATAGAGCGGCATGTTGAATACACCCAGACCGGCACTGCCCAGTTTACGATAACCCAGAAGACTTATCACCGCCGTATGCCGGCCGGAAATTTCATTGGCGGAATATCCGGAAAGATTTAAGAAACCGCCCAGAGAAAAAGAATCCTGAATCGGGCTTTCATCATTGCCCAGAACGGTCTGAATCCGGATGGCGGGCACTATCGTATTTTTCCCCCAGGTTTTCGCCGTCAGCCAGTGGGCGGCCAGTCCCTGGACTTCTATATCCGAACCCAATTGTTCGAGATTATACATCCAGACAATATTTGCGTCCGACCCGCCCAGAGGAAAAGAATAATTATCGAGCGTGCTGTAGGCAAACGAGGAGTAGAGACTGCCGCGGTTGAAACTTACCGAGCCCGGAGACGGATCGCCGATCCGAACGCCGACATCGCCTCGTTCCCGGCGGATGCCAAAACGAAATTCACCCCAATTGCCGAATTGCCGTCCCACATCGAATCCTACTTGTGCTGCGGAAACGCGATACTGGGTTGTTATGTCTCCCTCCGCGTTAAAAGAATTGATATTGTGTACCTTGTATTCAACACCGGCGGCGACAAAATAATCCATGGCATAATCAATAGGCTGATAGAATTCAGAGTAGACGCGGGGAGTTTCCCCGATCTGCAGCTCCGTTCGCCATTCGGCACCCCGGCTGTTGATTGCCGTCTTAGTGAAACGCGTGGAGATGGTATAGTTGCTCGATCCTTTGAAATTATCTTCCAGGCTTAGACCGAAACGCAGATAATTCGGGCCCCAGGCCTTTTCTATGGGTTCAATGACAATGCCGGACTCTTTATCTTTTCTCTCCAGACGGAAATCAACGGCTTCAAAAGTACCGATTCCGTAGGTGCGTTTGATGTCTTCCTCCAGAGTTTTCATATTCAGTTTATCGCCGGGCTTCGTTTTAATCTGCGCCTCGATAACCTTCGTATCCAGCTCGGATTTGTTGGCAATTGCAACAAAATCAATGCGTGGTAAATCCTGCGGTTCCTTTCTCTGGTGATGAAGATAGGCAAGAAAATCATTTTCCGGCACGGAAAACCGGGCCAGCTTCTCCTTCAACTCTACGGCCCCGGCCTTGCCGATCCCGATACTTTCCGTCGCTCTCGAAAAATCACTGGATCCGACAGTGCCCAACTGCGGCTGAATAAGAACATCTTTTGCAGTGAGCGTCCTGATTTGCGCCTGAGAATTACGTTGAATCATAATAGTCATGACCTGTGCCGATATACTGACCGCAGATACCAGTTTATCACGGGAACGCAGGCCGGTACCGATATCCACAACAATCAAACAATCGGCGCCCATCTGCCGGGCAATATCAACGGGCACATTATCGGCTATGCCGCCGTCTACAAGCAACCTGCCGTCAATCTCGACTGGGGAAAAAACACCCGGTATGGACATGCTCGCGCGAATGGCTTTCACCAGAGAGCCGTCTTTAAGAACGACCGTCTCGCCTGTTTCAATATCCGCCGCAACGGCACGGAAGGGAATATGCAGTTCATCGAAATTCCGGATGCTCTCCGTATGAAAAAGCAGTTTCTTCAGAATAAGGTGGAGATTTTGTCCCTGGATAAATCCCCTCGGTATCTTAAAACTGCCATCCTTGTACCCGATGTCAAAATCAATCATGTAATCGGCGGCATCCTGTTTGCGGCGAAAGGAAAGATCCTGAGGAGAGGGATTATCTTTGAAGGCTTCATTCCATTCGATACTGGTAACGATCTTTTCCAGATCGGCAGGTGAAATACCGGAAGCATAAAGACCGCCGATGATGGCGCCCATACTGGTGCCGGCAATATAATCAACGGGGATTTTCATTTCTTCCAGCACTTTAATGACACCGATATGCGCAACACCGCGGGCGCCGCCGCCGGAAAGCACAAGCCCGATTTTGGGTCGGGCCGGAGAGCCGGGCTCACCAGCCCTTACCTCAAAACTCATCAAGAAAATGCTTAATATAAAGATAATGGCGGGCAATAAAATTATTTTTGCCCGCTGCCCGAAATAATGGGAAATTATTGTAATCATATGGACGCCTCCATACCGGAGATAATTATATCATTTAGCTTTCGTGAACCAAACACCTTTGCCAGGAAGAGACGTTGCATGCAACGTCTCTTCCGTATACCTGGTTACCTTTTTTAAAAGACCGTTATGAAATAACATAACCGAACTGATAATTGAAGCTTTATGATAATGCTGTGCCCTTTGAAAACAGCACTAAGAGGCTGCTGAAAAAGGCTCATCTGCGGCATTACGTTTCGGCTCTTGCGGCTCCCGTACCTCTAAAGTACACTCCGCTCTCCGATCCTCGCGATGCCTTGCAGCTAAACCTTTTTGAACAGCCTGCTAAGTTTCCTTGCGGGGAGCACGGCGACGGAGCAATCTCCCCTATTGTCATTCCTGAACGGAGAAACTTTGTCATAATTAACTTTCATAATTATGTTCTTTGCGTGTCCCCCGCTGGCGGGGGATTAAGGGGTGGACGTGTTAATATAGCTGTAATGTTCATCCGAGTTACCGGTTGGAAGTCCTTTATCCACCTCCGCCAGCGAAGGACATGACATTCTTTGCTATTGCGACACAGTCTCGCGAGCCATTCTCTTTGTTAACCATCAGATTTCAATCCGAATTTTTTCTTGCATTGCTTTCAGGAAGTTGTATCCTTTTTCCGGGGAAAAGGGGGAACAGTAACATGGAATATCTGCTGGTAAATTTTCCGGAGGAGAGAGGAGTATTAATCGACAAAGTTGTTCAGGGGTACACAGGC
>MVRV01000094.1 GCA_002068015.1 Smithella sp. PtaU1.Bin162 | reverse complement strand
GGAAAGTGAATACACGGGATTTTCATAACGAACCATTATTCCAGTATGGAAAGAACAGACAACAAGGGGAATATTCAAATGAAAAAACTAATAATGATCATAATTGGTATCTTTCTTATCGGTGGCTGTAGCACAATGGAAATAAATAACAACAAATTTATTTCTTCTCGCAGACCTTATCTTGAAGCAAAAATATCACCTGACTTTAAATATTTGTCCCACTTTCAGTGGGAAGATCAAATTTTAGCTGTCAACAAATCAAGAAATTTACGATACAAAAATAACTCATACTTTTTCATTCCCAACTCCATAACAAGAGGAATGATCCCCAAATATGTCTATATAAAAATAAGCGAAATAGAGACATATTTTATTGAAGATTTGCTAACCGATGATTCGTACATTGACAGAGATGTTTTAAAACTTGGCTGGTATAGTTTTCAAGTTGGTTCTCGTATGGTATTCCCGAAAATAACGGAGGATAAGCAATTCCAAAAACTCGCGGAGGAAGGATATACAATACCAAAATGTGTTTTACAAAGAAATGCTCTGCGTAGAGTAAGTCAAAACGAAAAAACAATTGGAATTACTTATGGAGAGGATGCCACCTTATCTGGCTATGCATGTGAGAAATGGAAGGATCAAGCAAATTTTACTGATGAACAGAAAAACTACATAAGCGATTTCAATAAAAGAGCATTGTCTGCCTTTGAAATTATTGCTTCTGATTAATAAGCGAAGTGAAGCTATATAAAGATAAAATTAGCTTTTCACCCTACAAAAGTTGGAATAAAGAATTGCGTGGGGAAAGCAGGTACTAACGACAATAATCTACAAGTATATACTCAATCAATTCTATCAATGAAATTGGCTGTTAAGGTAAATTGTTCTGACTTTACCTTTCTTCAGGGAAATTAGATAAAATCTAATATAATTTAATGCAAAAAATCGGTAAAATGTAATAGTTTTTTTGTTTATTATATTCCAAAATACTTTATTAGCTGTAAAGCAGGTAAGGAACTCGGGATAAAAATATTTATTCAAAGTTAATTTGTTGTCTATTCTTCTTTGTTAAATCTTTCTTGATATGCAAAGTTTTATTAGTCCAAATATTTAAAGTATAGCCGTTCTTACTAGTGAATGTCCATCCCATAAACATTCCACTAAGTTCCGGTAAATTAAAATGCTCACTTAATTGTTCCACAAAATCTTCAGCAGAAACTTTTTTTGAGTCATAAATAATATCAACTAATATTCCACCCAGTGAAATTCCAGTTACTTGTTTTGTGTTTTTATCGCAACCTATAAATCCTTCATAAGTATTATCAAGGTCATAAATTGCAAATCCAAATTCACTGATCAAAACTGGTTTTGCAGTACCAGGTTTTCCGAATATAAGTTCATTACCGAACCTGTAATCGGCGAGAACATCCTTAGCATCGCCAGTAGGTGTTATTTTCCATTCTTTACCAAGCAATTGTTGTACGGTGTTTCTAGCATCATCAACATTCATTCCGATATACATTTTTTTGATGGTAATTGGTTTTTCGGCAGCTATTGCATTTACTGAAAACAATAAAATGATGATGGATAAAAAAATAAGAAATTTTTTCATTTTTTCCCCTCGCAAAATAAATTTATTTATTCAGCCATTCTTTGATTTAATAGTTTCCCTCTTTCAATGCATTTAGTGTTACATGGTACTTTGAATTATTTTTGAAGTGCATCGAATTTGCTAGTATTTCTCTGCTTTGTCAATGAAAATTTAAAAAGTTATTGTAGCTAACCATAACAGAAGGCGAAATATATCAACGCTATAAAGTAAGATCGTTCAAAATAAGGGCAGTTTTGGGAGCCAAAAGGGCATTCTTAAAGCGAACAGCAGGAGGCATTTTCAGGAATTAATAAAAGTAATTTAATACTTTTAAATTAACAAAGGAATGAATATAAGTTGCAGGAGTATATAAAAAATAAAATAAATAAATTTAAAAAATGGTTTTCAAAACAAAAACAGGAGATTAAAATTAATTCTTGATTATAACCATAATTCCTAAATTTTTAGTAGTTTGCTTTAGCAAACTTTATGAAGAGTATTGAATTTAAACATCAGTAGCAAGCGAAGCGAAGCTACTTGTTTAAAGAGATACTCTTCATTACTAATATATGCATAATTTAATTATTTACTTAACTATGATTTATATAATACATAACCAAATCATCTATTTATGATGTTATTCAATAAATATTAGTGTGATTATTCTCAGTAAAATTAAGCATAATATTGATTACTAATATTTATTCGATAAATATTAGTAATCATCTTAAGGAAGCTTGAATTTAGCAAACTCCTCTTTGTTCTCTTTAATCAGAAACGTTTTGAGTGATGGGCTGCCTTTGTAGTTGAAGCTATATCCTAAGGCATATAGCTTCTGATTCGTGCTAATATCAGACCTGCCAGCTTTATTTAATTTCTTAATCACTCCAACTTTGCAAAAAGCCATTAAATATTTCTGTAATGTATTTCTTGCTATTCCTAACTTGGGAATAATTGAATCATAAAAATTTTTATTGGTAATAAAGCAGACATAAGGGTGTCGCTTTCCGCTTTGGGGATTTATATACGGCGGCTCATCTAATAGGAATAAATAGCGAAAAGGTTTGGATCTCTTACCTTCCCTGTTTTTCTCTTTAAGCTCGTTCAGGATTTTACATATATTTTTATATCGCTTTATCAGGGAAAAAATATTTGGATCATCAAGCATCCATTGAAGAGGAAAGGAACGGCCCTTTTTCCATAATTGTTTTTTGTATTTGTCTTCTATGTGCTTTTTGAACTTTTCAAGTCCATGATAAAAACTTGTTATTGTTTTAGATTCAATACTATAAAGAAACTCTTTTCCGTCTTCGATATTTACACAAATTATTTTACACTACCATTTTTTGCTTGGTCAATATATTTGTTAAGGAGTTTGTCCAATTCATTGTTGAGATAATCTAGGCTTTCAGATTCTTCAGTATTTTCAGTTTGAAGGATGGGCTCCGATGTTGATTTCTGGTACGCCCTAACAGGACTTTTATGACTAGAGACAAATGAATCATTCTGATTAAGCAGTTTTGGTTTCTCTGACGAATGGAGACCCTTAGAAGTTAAATTGCGATTTTCAGTTGGTTTGCTTTGAAGTTCATTAGTAGGTGGTTCTTTAACTTTCAAAATAAGTTTCTTTTTTGGTAGCAGTTGAGGATTCTCCTCCATAGCTGATTTGACGTTGAGTAGATTCCCATTACTTGATGATACTGACTTCCTTGGTGTTAAAACCTTATTTCCAGATTTTTGTTGCATTTTTAATCCTCCTTACATATTTTCCCTTTAACTTAAAACTATATCAGAAAATTTCAAGACCGTAAAAAAAAGACAGGCATAATTTTTCAGTAAGGTCATCATTTTATCTCTCTATAGGGCAATGGTTGTCCTGAATTTATAATAATCTTGGATTGGATTGGAATTATAAAATAGTGTTGTTCAGAAAAAGAACTCCCATATGAGCCAGACTGATTTCACCGGGGCGCGGAGTCTGGCCGCCGCCGACGAGGCCCGCATCGGATATCGTATGATGAGGTGCCCGGAATGGACGCACGGCAATCAACGTTTCGGTTTTGTTCAATGAACCGGCTACGGAAAAGACTTTTGTTACTTCGATTGCTTCATCAAAAGAAAGATCGGGTAATATAGTCGGCATTCTTTTGGCCAGCATACTTTTTCCGGAACCGGGTGGTCCGATCATCAAAACATTATGTCCGCCGGCAGCAGCGATTTCCAGCGCGCGTAACGCCTGTTTTTGTCCTTTAATTTCATTAAAATCAAAGTCATAACGGCGGCGTTCCTGAAAAATATTATCAATGTCGAGTGCAAGTGGTTTAATGGCTTTCCGGTCGCTCAAAAAATCAACAATATCCGGCAGAGTGGCAACAGGGAAAACACTGATTCCTGCCACCATTGCCGCTTCGGCGGCATTTTCTTCCGGGACAAAAACTTTTTTGACTCCCAGTTCTTTTGCCTTAAAGACTGCAGGTAGTATGCCCCGCACATTTTTGATACTGCCGTCGAGAGAAAGCTCACCGATAAAGAAGCAATTTTTCCAGGAATCTTCTTTGATCAGTTCCTGGGCGGCAAGAATCCCCACGGCTATGGGCAGGTCAAAACCGGTGCCTTCTTTCTTAATATCGGCGGGAGCCAGATTAACGGTGACATGGCTGCGGGGAAAATGGTAACCGGAGTTTTTTATTGCGGCTTTGATACGATCCCGGCTTTCTTTGACGGAGGCGTCGGGGAGGCCAACTGTGGAAAATTGGGGCAGGCCGGCAGAAATGTCTACTTCTACCGAAACGGGATAAGATTCCATCCCAATAATGCTCATGCCCGAAACTTTAACGAACATTATTTATACCCCCCCTGTATTTTATAATGAAATCGTTAAATAATTTTATTACTTATAGCAAAAAATATTATTAATGTAAAACTGTTTGACTTTCTTGACTCGAAATTCGGCCTATGCTAGTGTTTAACAAACGTGCAGACAATTACGTGCCTGGTCTCCATCCTGGAGGCTATTTTTATGGGCAATGTTCATGATTATTCCAGACGTATTATTAACAGATACTGGAAGCATTTTCTCTGTCGTGAAAATGTGTTATTGAAAATTGGAACCTGGTGCATTGTTTTAAAATCAGTAACCGTCATGAAAAAAATATCTTGGATAAACATTTTGGATCGCGGTAGGTCCGCTGCTTTTTTACAAAAAAGATAAAATCGTGATTTGCAAAGATGTTCTGAATATAATCTTTTATTAAAGATATTGATCATTACGTACGATTACTGAAGATAGTGAAAAATTCCGTAATCGATAAAAAGCGTGTTTCAGAAAAGTATTTAAATAAATGAATTAATGAATTAACAACGGATGTTAACTGGTAATGAGTGAAGCTATTTACAAAATAAAAAAAGCATTTGTTGTGCCGTTAATTGCCGTTGTAGTGTCTTTGTTTTTACTTTTTTTAATCAGCCTGACGACCAGCCAGACCTGGGAGATAATAGTTATCGCAATTCTTTTTTTATTTTCTCTGGCTGCCTGTATGAACATGGCAAAGAAGGAAATAATCGTTAACGATCAGGGATTAAAAATTAAAAAAGTTTTTCGGTGCAAAGAATTTAGCTGGGCGGAGATCACTCACCTGGCCGTCGTTGTTTTAAGAAAAAAAGTTTATTTTTTACTGACTACAACTAAAGGTTTTTATATTTTTTCCAATCTTTTAGAAAACCATGCTTTACTTATACACTCTCTTGTGGATAAACTTGGTGACGAGAAAGTGGAAGCGGAAGTTAAAAATTATCTGAATAATCCCCTGGAGAGGTTTTCTCTGATTATAATGAGTTGGATTGCGGTTGTTATTGTTGTTGCCGTAATAATTTTGCGGTTGTCGGGAATATAGATTTAAAAATAAAATATAAATTTGTTCCGGCATGGGAATACTGGAAGAGAGGAACTTCAAAAAGATGCGCGCAAAGAAGCAAAATAATCATGCGGTGGTTGTAAAAGTTAAAGAGACGCCCTATCTGGCTGTTGAAGAAATAATAGAGAAAAAGCTAGAAGATATTACTACTGTTTTATCCTCTTCCGGCGGGTGCAAAAGCAAACTGTATGAAGAAGTGATGACTATGGTGGAAAAAGGTCTGTTTAAGATTGCCTTACAGCGTTCTAATTACGTTAAAAGCTCAGCGGCAAACTTTCTTGGTATCAGTCGCAATACCTTTACGGATAAAATGGGCAAGCTTGGCATAAACTGTGAAAAGGTGTAGTAGCTGTAAAAAATAACTTTCAATGTAACCTTAAATCCGTTTTAATTACTGCAAAAAATAATCAGGTAAGCTTTAGGAACGTTTCTTGCAAAACCCAGTTTTCAGGATAAGAAGATTATTCCTTGTATTCTCGGGAGGCCTCTTGCAGGATGCTGATGATGATTTAATAAAGCTTTGCAAGGAATAAATGAATTCTTTTTTACATCAATCTTGTGCATCTCCCGAGCGCGAGTAAGCTTGTTTTGGCTTGGACGAAATTGTTGAAAAAAACCACACAGTGTTGCGGAAATCATTCCCGCCGCAGAATAAATAGAAATGATGGTTTATACAAAAATGTTCGCTAAACTGATAAAAAAGTTCCTTTTTGTTATACATTGCCGTATTTTAATCGGTGCCGATCCGGTTTGTGTTAAATGTACGGCGATAATATTTTTTCCACTTCTTCCTTCCGTGCTCAATTGCGGTTTTGCCGGTCTCATGACGGTTAAATTACCGGCTAAGAATTATGAACCAACCCTTGATCTGAAACTCATCGGCTTGTGGCAAAAAATCAAGACGTTTAACCTAAAGAGTGTGCTGGCCGGCAGATCCAAGATATCGGAGTATTTAAATGGGTGGCAAAATCTTCAAGAAGCTGAAAACGCCGTTCTGGAATTAAAGAGGGAAGATGCTCAGGAATTTTATTTTTTCCGGCAATCGGAAACTAAAAAATTTATTATTCTTAGCAAGGAAATTAAAAAATTTCTGAATACGGAAGAAAAAAACCTTGAGGATAATGCAGATAAATTTAATTCTCCGGATCTGGAAATAATCAACAGTCGCATCGTTCTGCTCAAAGATATTCAATGGATTCTGGAAAAGGATATTTTAGCGAATTTCGGGAAAATTATAGATTTGTCCGGCAAGGAAAAAGAGGCGGATGTCAAACCGGCGGAATTTAGAAAATACCGGAAAATTAATTTACTGCTCAATGCTCTGGATCGGCTGGAAGTACGCGGCAGGGATTCCGCGGGACTGCAGATAACCCTTGTTCCGGAAAATGCAGAACCAATGGCAACTGTTTTGTCCGATCTTAAAAAAGACGGCTTGTATGATACTTATGTGGAACGTTCACAGGCCGGAGACCTTTTGAACGGATCCATTCAAATTTATCTCCAACTTCCGGAAGAAAACAAAGAGAGAATAAAAATAACTTTCACCTACAAAACTTTTTCCATCGTCGGTGAACTGGGACGCAATGTCCGCGAATTACGCCGGATAATAAGAAATGATCGTATCTTCCGGTATTTTGCAGGACTGGAGTCGGTCTGTGAAACGGCAATCACCCATACACGCTGGGCATCCGTCGGTTCCATTACGGAAGAAAATTGCCACCCTGTGAACAACTATAAGCGACTGCCGGATCAGCATCCTCCAATAACTGAAGCGGCAATAAATGTTGTCTTAAACGGTGATATCGATAACTATCCTGTTTTGCGTTCCGAGTTGGAAACGGATCATAATATCATTGCGCCGGAAGTAACAACGGATACAAAAATTATTCCCCTGCAAATAGAGAAATATTTGCAAGCCGGCAACAATCTGGAGAAATCTTTTCGCCTGGCCGTAAATAATTTTGCGGGATCACATGCTATAGTGATGACCTGTGATCTGGAACCGGGTAAAGTATTCCTGGCGCTTAAAGGCAGCGGGCAATCCATTTATATAGGTGTCGGCGAAGATCAGTATATGCTGTCTTCGGAACTATATGGCTTAATTGAGGTAATGCCTGAATTTGTTAAAATGAACGGCGAGGCGTCGAATGCTGATAATAAAACGGCAGCAGGCCAGATTTTTATTCTGGATCAGAATTCCTGCGGAGGACCGGAAGGCATTACTGCATATTCTTACGACGGTACGGAGTTTAAGCTGACCCAGAATGATATACAAAAAGCGCAAATTACTACGCGGGATATTGATCGGGGGGACTATCCGCATTTTTTCCTTAAGGAAATTTCCGAATCGGCTCTCTCAGTTAGAAGAACGTTGCGGGGAAAGTACCGGACGGAAACCCAAAAAGGTTCCGGTCCGGAAGTAATTTTTAATCTGGGCGAAGATATTATTCCGGAAATTCTCCGCAGACGTTTCCGCGAAAATTCTATTAAAAGGATAATGATCATCGGTCATGGAACGGCGGCCGTTGCCGGAATGGTTGTCGCCGAAGCATTTGAACGGTATTTGGAAGGGGCGATTAATGTCACAGCCAGGGTCGCTTCCGAATTAAGCGGATTCCTGTTGGATGATGATCTTGCCGGCACACTGATAATTCCGATAACCCAGTCGGGAACAACGACTGATACGAATAGGGCCGTGACCATGGCGAAAGAACGCGGTGCCTTTATTATTTCCATAGTGAACAGAAGGCAATCGGATGTAACGTCCAAGTCACACGGTGTCTTTTATACCAGCGACGGGCGCGACATTGAAATGTCGGTTGCTTCAACAAAAGCTTTTTATTCCCAGATTGTTGCCGGTCAGATACTTGCTTTGTATTTTGCTCAGCTTACCGGAGTGAAAACCAATGACTACATTGCGGCGGAACTGCATAACCTTGAAACTGTGCCGCAGTTGATGACAAAATTGTTTTCCCGTCGTGAGCAGATAGCCCGGACGGTGAATAATACATTTGATAAGAAATACTGGGCGGTTGTGGGGAGCGGACCGAATAAAGCGGCGGCGGATGAGATTCGGATTAAGCTCAGCGAACTTTGCTATAAGACTATTTCTTCCGATTTTGTGGAGAATAAAAAGCATATTGACCTCTCGGCGGAACCTTTTATTCTGGTTTGCTCCGCCGGTAATCCCGAATCAGTTACGGAAGATATTGCCAAGGATGTGGCGATTTTTAAGGCGCATAAGGCGGCCGTTGTCGTTTGTGCGGATGAAGGAGATGATCGTTTCAACGGGGTTGCCGACGCCGTTATCTCCATTCCGCGGGCGGCGCTCCCTCTGCCCGTTATTTTGAATACTTTGGCCGGACATTTATGGGGATATTACGCGGCCTGCTCCATCGATCAGGGTGCCCAGATACTTCGGGAATTCCGCAGCCGGGTGGTAACTGAATTGGTAAAAAGAGCAAAAATGAACTTAACCGTTTTTGACATGATATCCGACGTCTCGTTCTGCAGGATCGTCGATGAGTTTTATTACCGGTTTAAATCCGGCAGTCAGAGCGGAGCACTGAGTTTCCTTTCCGGGAAAATAATAGCCGATTTACTGCTCTTGATGAAGTACACTACCGGCAAATTGCCCTTACAGGATATATGCAGGGAATTTAAAATTGCAAATGATCTGGCTGATCCATTTGATTTGCTTGATGTGACTCTGGGAGCGGCCATTGACGAGTTGACGCGACCGATTGATGCCATCCGCCATCAGGCCAAAACAGTTACGGTGGGTACAAGCCGGAAGGAAAGAGAGATCAGAGGGATTATTTTCGATCTGCTGGAAACACTCCATTTCCCCGTGAGAAATCTGACTTATCGCAATATTCAGGCAATTCACCGTATCCAGCCTGCGATAACGGCGGTGCGGGGATATACGCTTTATGAGATCGGTGGTCTTGACGCAAAAGGCCACCCCATGGATAATTCGACCATTACGGTAAATACCAAGGGAGGTATTGCTGCTTTAATGAAGTCACGTGCTGATTATACAACGGCTTTGATGGGAGTAAAAAGAACCATCGTCGGCACCGGGCATCTTTATTTGGGACGCGGTAAAACCGACGGTGCGGCTATAATGATTATTCCTCTGCACGGGAGCGGATTGCCGGTCAGCAATCTGCTTTTGCTGCACGTCGTCTTTAATGAGGCGATGAAACTTCAGGATAAAATTCAGGTATTGGGGTACCGCTATGATGATATCCGCAACCTGATTAATGAATATAACCTGACTTGGAATGATGCTTGTTTGGATGCTCTTTCCATGGAGTTTTTGTTTGGCGAGTCCGTGGAGGAAATTGCCGGTACAATTAAGGTGCAGCATACCTCCTGACATGGCCTGAATAACCGTGGGCGGGATGATTTTTTTTAAATTCAATAGTTAGCCGGGCGAACAGGAGATGTTCAAGTTTTTGTTTGACAAAATGATTGTTTAAAAGTAGGAGTACGGCAAACGATTGCCGATGGTCTTATGAAACAACTTTTTAGCCCGGAAGATATTGAAAGAAAAATTCTCCTTATCTTGAAAATTCTTCATGAAAGCCCGGAACCGGTCGGTGCGCGGGTGATTGCCCGGAAAATGCTGGAATGTGGCGTTAAGCTCAGCGAAAGAACCGTCCGTTATCACCTGAAAATTATGGATGAACGAGGGCTGACGAGGCTCGTGGGTCGGCGGGACGGCAGAATCATTACTGATCTGGGCCAAAGTGAAATAAGTGATGCCCGTGTGCAGGATAAAATAGGGCTTTCCATTTCCCGCATTGATATCCTTTCCTTCAAAACGACATTCGACGTCAAAAAGAAGCGAGGCCTGGTGCCGGTCAATATCTCTTTTTTTTCCAAGGAACAATTTAATACGGCGTTGAAAATAATGAGGCCGGTTTTTCAAAAAAAACTGGCTGTAAGCTCGCGGGTTGCGATCGCCGAGGCTGGGAAAAATCTGGGTGATGTTATCGTGCCCCAGGGTAAGATTGGTCTTGCTACCGTTTGCAGTATAGTGATTAACGGGGTTCTTTTAAAGCACGGTATTCCCATTGATTCTAAATTCGGTGGTATTCTCCAGATGAGAAAGGGAGAAATACTGAGATTTGTAGAACTGATTCATTACGCCGGTTCATCGCTTGACCCTTCAGAGATTTTTATCCGCGGTAAAATGACCTCCGTTGCGCAGGTGGCGGCGGAAGGTGAAGGTAAGATTCTTGCCAATTTCCGTGAAATACCAGCTCTAAGCCGCAGTCTGGTTGACCGGGTTATAGGTGATCTCGGCCGAGTCGGCATTCACGGTGTTTTGTCCATCGGTAATATCGGCCATCCCGTATGCCAGACTCATGTAGACGTGAATAAAATCGGGATGATTCTGATAGGCGGCCTGAATCCGGTTGCGGCTGTTGGCGAGGCCGGACTAGATGTTGATAATAAAGCGATGTCGTCGGTGCTGGAATTCGAGAAGATGCGGGATATTTCAAACCTTTAAGTATTGGTGGAGATACTGAGCACGGCTTAAGCAGCGTTTCCGTTTATTGTGTTTAGTCTCCCTTAGTCGGAGCAAAAAACGAAGGTGAACATATGAATTCTGAGTCGAAATCCCGGGAAAAAATAGAACAGCTCATGGAACGGGGAGTGGATATTGTAAGCCCCGCAACGATTGATATCGGTGAGGAAGTCAGTGTGGACCAGATTTCGGCACATGGGGTTAAAATATATCCGGGATGCCGGATATACGGACACAGAACCGTTATTTCCGCCGGTTGCCGGCTGGGGTATGAGGCACCGTTGACAATTGAAGACTGTCAACTCGGATCAAAAGTTGAGCTAAAAGGTGGTTTTGTCAGCAAGTCGGTCTTTTTGGAAAAGGCGAATATGGGTATGGGCGCACATGTCCGGGAAGGCTGCATTCTGGAAGAGGAAGCCGGCGGTGCGCACTGTGTCGGACTAAAGCAGACAATTCTTTTCCCGTTTGTGACGCTCGGCAGCCTCATTAATTTCTGTGATTGTCTGATGGCGGGCGGAACCAGCCGCAGCAATCACTCTGAAGTGGGAAGCTCCTACATTCACTTTAATTTTACTCCGGCTGCCGATAAAACAACCCCGTCGCTGATAGGTGATGTTCCCCGGGGTGTGATGCTCAACCAGCCGCCGATTTTTCTGGGAGGGCAGGGTGGTATTATCGGGCCGGTGCGTCTGGGATACGGCAATGTTGTGGCAGCCGGTTCCGTGCTGCGCCATGATTATCCGCAGGATAATCAACTTATTTTTGAAAAAGCTCCGGCCAACGGCGTAAAAGATTACGAACCTGCAGCCTATCCGGGTATTATTCGCATTGTGGAAAACAATATTCTTTATCTGGCAAATCTGACGGCTCTGGAGTCGTGGTACATGCACGTAAGGAAGCCTTTTCTGGAAGTTCGGGAATACGGACACCTTCTGTACGGCGGCGTCATGGATCAACTTACTGCGGCTAAAAAGGAAAGGCTGAAAAGATTGAAGGCGATGGCGGAAAAGGCCGCGGGCCCGCCGGCGGACGATCGTTATGCGGTGATAAGACGGGAGTTTTCCGGCCAGATAGGTTCTCTCGAAAAACTTTTCACTGGAAAAATACCGGAAGTATCTTCCTCAACAGACAAAATGCGCGAAATATTCCTTGCCGATTTTGCAAAATTTGCGGGCGACAAAAAGGCGGATTACGTTTCGGTTATTCAAAGCCTGCCTGTAGCAGTATCATCAAAAGGTGTTGCCTGGTTAAGCGGTATGGTAAATGCGGTAAGGGAAAAAGTTGTTCAGTTCATGCCATCGGCGGGGTTGTTTGAAAAATGACGAAAACAGCTTTGATTATTTATTCCCTAACGGGTTTTAATAGCAGAAAGGAGAAGGTCGATGGGTAAGTTGTTTGGAACGGACGGAATCAGGGGGGAAGCAAATCGTTATCCCATGAATGCCGAAGTTGCTTTTGGAGTGGGCCGGGCGATAGCGCATTTGTTTAAAAAAGGAGGCCATCGCGCAGTGGTCATAATCGGCAAGGATACCAGATTATCAGGATATATGCTGGAGAGCTCACTGGAAGCAGGTGTAACTTCCATGGGAGGCCATCCGTATCTTGTCGGCGTATTACCTACGCCGGGCATTGCCTTTGCCACTCAGAGCATGCGCGCCGACGCCGGAGTCGTTATTTCCGCTTCCCATAATCCTTTTCAGGATAACGGCATTAAAATATTCGGCGGTGACGGTTACAAACTCACCGATGCGGAGGAAGAAACAATAGAAGATTTGATTCTCAATGACAAACTTAACGATTTGCTGCCGCTGGCCAAAGACATCGGTAAGGCGTCGCGTCTTGAAGGTGTAAACGGCCGCTATATTGTTTTTCTAAAAAACACTTTTCCCCGCAATCTTTCCATGGAAGGAATGAAAATTGTTCTCGATACAGCCAACGGCGCCACCTATAAGGTAGCACCGGACGCTTTTACCGAGCTGGGTGCTGATGTAGAAGTAATTCACAAAACGCCCAACGGCATCAATATCAACGATAAATGCGGATCGCAGCATACGGATGATCTCAAGAAAAAAGTAGTGGAAACCGGTGCTGCTATGGGACTGGCCTTCGACGGAGACGGCGACCGCCTTATAGCCGTGGATGAAAAAGGCCGGGAAATTACCGGCGACCAGATTCTTATTATCTGCGCCAATATGCTGAAGAATGACGGCAAATTGAAAAACGACCTTCTGGTGAGCACGGTGATGAGCAATCTCGGCATCAGAGTTGCCTGCAAAAAATACGGCTTTAAATATCATGCCTCCAAAGTCGGTGACCGTTATGTTCTTGAAGATATGTTAAAACTGGGATCCGTTATCGGCGGCGAAGAAGCGGGCCATATGATATTTCTTGATCATCATACAACGGGTGACGGAATTATTGCCGCCCTGCAGCTGGTTGCGGCTATGGTCCGCAAAGGCAAACCGCTGTCCGAACTGGCCCGTATGATGGACATCTTTCCGCAGAAACTCATCAATGTTGATGTAAAGAGCAAGCCGGATATCACCAAAGTTCCGAAACTTGCGGCAGCCATCAAACAGATAGAAAAAGAGCTGGGTGAAGAAGGACGCGTTCTGGTCAGGTACTCCGGAACACAGAACATGTGCCGTGTTATGGTGGAAGGGCCGTCTGATACGGTGACGGAAAAATATTGCCGGTCGCTTGCTGATATCGTCAAAGAGGAACTGGGATAATCCGGAGGAGGAAATAATCATGGGAACGCTGATTTATGTTACCGAAGATTTTGCGCATATGAGCGAAGTTGCGGCGGATATTGTCGTCAAAAAAACCGGAGAAATTCTTAAACGGAAAAAGGAAGCCGTCTTGGGGCTGGCCACCGGAAATTCTCCGACGGGGATGTATAAACACTTTGCCCACTCCGCCAACGCAGGCCGGTTTGATTCCGGCCGGATCCGCAGTTTCAACCTTGATGAATATGTGGGATTACCGGGCGATAATGTTCAACAACGCGTCCTCCACCCGGAGAGCTACGCTTATTTTATGATTCAGGAGCTTTTCAGTCATTTGAATAAAAAATTTATGGAAACCCGCGTGCCTTATGGTTCGCTGATTGACCAGAAAATGCTGATCAGAGAATTGAAAAACAACAAAAATGATTGGGAGTTTCAAGGTGCGGACGCCGGAAAGTCCATTTTCATCAAGGCAAAACCGGCCTCGGCGTATCTTGCCTGGATCAGGAAGGAAATTCTCGACGGCTATGCCGGGAAAATCAAAGCAGCCGGCGGTATTGATCTGCAAATCATCGGTGTAGGCGGACATGGTCATGTAGCTTTCCACGAATCCGGCATTCCCTTTAAAGGCAGCAAGGTATTGCTGGTCAAGCTTGACGACAATACGATAGCCAATGCCGTTGCCGACGGTCATTTCCTTACCAAGGCTGATTCACCGCAATATGCCGTGAGCATGGGGGCGGAGCTTGTTTATTTGGCCAAGACGGTCGTGCTTTTGGCCAATGGAGCACGCAAAACAGAGTCGGTTACGCGTTCGCTTCTGGGCGATGTAACATCCGAAATCCCCATATCATATGGCCAGAGATATGCGGCAGCCGACGGAAACCTGATATATGTGCTGGACAAGATCGCGGCGGAAGGTCTGCTCAATAACATTAAGGAACTGAAGAGAAGGAAGATCATTTTAAAAGATCTGACTTGATCCGCAAACTCGCTCAATTACAGAAGGTTCAATTGTGAAAAATACAAAATTTATCTTTGTTACCGGCGGAGTTCTTTCCTCTCTGGGGAAAGGGCTTGCGGCGGCATCCATCTCGGCGCTTCTGGAGTGCCGGGGTCTAAAAGTCACCAATCAAAAACTTGATCCGTACATCAATGTCGATCCCGGAACCATGAGTCCCTTTCAGCATGGCGAAGTATTTGTTACCGATGACGGTGCCGAAACCGATCTTGATCTGGGGCACTATGAACGATTTACATCCACCCGCATGGGTAAACGCAATAACCTGACCACGGGACAGGTTTATTTTTCCGTGATCAACAAAGAAAGACACGGCGATTATCTCGGGAAAACCGTTCAGGTGATTCCTCATATTACCAATGAAATAAAGGATTTTATCCGGAAAACGGCCGAGGGGTTTGATGTGGCTATTGTGGAAATCGGTGGGACAGTCGGTGATATTGAAAGTCTGCCCTTTCTCGAGGCAATTCGCCAGTTCCGCAACGAAGCGGGACGGCAAAATGCCATCTTTATCCATTTGACTTGGGTGCCGTTCATAAAGACAGCAGGCGAAGTTAAAACCAAACCCACCCAGCACAGTGTCAAGGCACTCCGGGAAATCGGCATTCAGCCTGATATTCTGCTTTGCCGGACGGAAAACTTTTTGTCGGAAGATATCAAAGCCAAGATAGCACTTTTTTGCAATGTGGAGGTCAATTCCGTTTTTACGGCAAAGGACGTAAGTTGCATTTACGAAGTTCCATTGATTTATCACCGCGAAGGCCTTGATGCTAAAATTATTGAAATGCTGAATATGTGGACCGGACAGCCGAAGCTCGATGCCTGGGAAAATGTCGTAGAGAAGTTTTGTTCCCCGGCATCAGGTGAAGTCTGTGTTGGTATCGCGGGTAAATATGTAAATCTTACCGATTCCTATAAAAGCCTGAACGAAGCGTTGATGCACGGAGGAATCGGCAATAATTGCCGTGTCCGGCTGAAATTTGTCGATACGGAAAAAATTGAACAGGAAGGCGCAGCTAATTATCTATCCGATGTAGATTGCATACTGGTGCCGGGTGGTTTCGGCAACCGCGGCATTGAAGGTATGATTCTTGCCGTACAGTATGCCCGGGAAAACCGTATTCCTTATTTCGGTATTTGCCTGGGTATGCAGATGGCCGTGGTGGAATTCGCGAGAAACGTCTGCGGTATGAAAAAAGCCAACAGTTCGGAATTTGACCTGCAGACGGAATATCCGGTGATCGATCTTCTGCCTGAGCAGCGTAATATCAAAGATAAGGGAGCGTCGATGAGACTGGGCGCCTGGCCATGTTCCGTTACTGAAGATTCCTTTGCCTTTGATGCCTACGGGCAGAAAGAAATTTCCGAGCGCCACCGTCACCGTTATGAATTCAATAATGATTTCAAAAAGCCGCTGACCGACCAGGGATTGCGCATTACCGGAGTGTCTCCCGATGGTACGCTGGCGGAAATTGTGGAAATAAAAGACCATCCCTGGTTTTTAGGATGCCAGTTCCATCCGGAATTTAAATCCCAGCCGACAAACCCTCATCCCCTTTTTCGCAGTTTTATCAAGGCGGCTTTAAAATATTCACAAAACAGGAAAAGCAATAAATGATTGAACAAATATATCCGGATATTTTTCGAATGGAAATTCCTTTGCCCGGCAATCCTCTGAAAGCCGTTAATTCATATGTGATCAAGGGAGACGGACGTTTTCTGATTGTCGATACGGGAATGAACCGGCCCGAGTGCCGCCGGGCCATGGATGAGGGGCTGGCTGAGTTATCCGTTGATCTGCAGAAAGCGGATTTTTTTATCACTCATCTCCATGCCGATCATCTTGGTTTGGTATCGGATCTGGCCTGTGAATCTGCTAAAATTTACTTTAATTATCCCGACGAGAAATTGATGAAAAATCCCCGCCACTGGGATGATGTCCGGAAAACGGCGCTTGTTAATGGTTTTACGGAGGAAGAAGTGACATCCGCACTCGAAAAACATCCCGGCAGAAAGTATTTTAAAGATATTCCGCTGTCCTACACTCTGCTTAAAGAAGGAGATCGGATTGCCATAGGACGATATGTCTTCCGGTGTATTGAAACGCCCGGACACACCGGCGGCCATTTGTGCCTTTACGAAGCAGAGGAAAAGATTTTTTTTTCCGGAGATCATATTCTGGAAGATATTACGCCCAACATTTCCATGTGGGCTGACGGCGGCAATCCTCTGCAGGATTACATGAACAGCCTGGATAAGATCGACGGCTTTGATATCAAGCATGTCTTTCCCGGTCACCGCCGGATATTTACCGATCACCGTAAAAGGATTGCCGAACTGAAAAGACATCACGAAATCAGAGCGCTGGAGATTCTTGCTGTTTTAAAAAAGTCGCACCAGAGTGCTTATGAGGTGGCCTCACAGATGACCTGGGATATTGATTGCAAAAAATGGGAAGATTTTCCGGCGCCGCAGAAATGGTTTGCTTCGGGAGAAGCTCTCTCCCATCTCCAGTACCTGTTTGCGGAGAATAAAGTGGCAAGGGAAACGGCCGGCGGCAAAATATATTATTCGCTGACATAATGATTGAAAAAACCGGCCGGTAGGTTTAATATGCGCCGGTCAGGTGACAATTACATATAAGAAAATTGGTAAAGCTGCAAATTTGCTGACATGGTAAATAAACCGTGGGGGGGAGGGAACCTTGTCCGGCATACGAACTTTGCTTGCGCGTTTGCGTTTGTCTCTTGTTTTTGAAGATGATCGCGCCGAATATCCGGAAAGCTTCCGCGAAGAACTGAATCACCAATGCGGCCGGATTCTCTTTTTTGCTTCCCTTATTACAACCGTTGCCTGGCTGCCTTATATTACTCTGGATATTCAACTTCACCCGGCAGAGCCTCTTTTGCCTCTTTTGCGGATCGGCCTTTCTTTAGTCAGCGTAACAATTTTTATTCTTTATATGACGAGACGATTTCCCGGATGCAATCTGCTGTTCCTTAATATTATCGGTGCCTACCTTGCCGTCTCCTGCAGCCTGATCACGGCTCTGACCAAGGCGGATCCGGTTTATGTGGGTGGTAATATCTTCGTGCTCATCATCCTTGCTCTTGTTCCCGTCCGCAGTTATTCAGCTCTCGCAATACTTGCAGCATCGCTGGCAACATTTTTCAGTGTAGGGTTTTTTAAGGGAGTATTGTTTAATACGGTAAGCGCCCGTTACAGTCTGCACGATATCGTCAGTGCCGCCGCTGTGACGGTCTTCTTCATTTATCTGCTCAATAATACCCGCTATATGAGCTGGGTAAAGTCGAAAAGGATTGAAAAGCAGCGGGAAGAATTGAAAGCGGATAAGGAAAAAATCGACAAGCTTCTTTTGAATATACTGCCGGAGCCGGTTGCCCGGGAACTTAAAGATCAGGGTCATGTCCAACCGGTATATTATCATTCCGTCAGCATAGTTTTTACCGATTTTGTCGGCTTTACCAGGATTACGGAAAAGCTTACACCGGATCAGCTGATCAGGGAACTCGATGCGGTGTTTTCCCATTTTGACCGGGTGATGGACAAGTACGGCCTCGAAAAGCTGAAAACCATCGGCGACGCCTATATGTTTGCAGGTGGGATTCCCATTGTTAACAATACTCATGAAATCGATGCGGTGCTCGCGGCGCTGGAGATTCAGTCTTTTATAGCGAAACTCAACGAAGCAAAAAGATATGCGGACAGGCCGGCATTTGAAATCCGCATCGGCATCAATACCGGGCCGCTTATGGCCGGAGTTGTCGGGGAAAAGAAATTTGTCTATGATGTCTGGGGTGACTCAGTAAACCTGGCCAATCGTATGGAATCCGCCGCGGAAAAAGGCCGGGTAAACATTTCTGAGGCGACATGCCTGCGGATTCGGGATTTTTTTGAAACCGAACATCGCGGCCGAATCATGGTAAAAAACAAAGGTGCCGTGGACATGTACTTTGTGCAGGGAATAAAAGCGGAACTATCGCAGGATGCGGAAGGGATGATTCCCAACGAACGCTTCCGTGAAATGTACCGGGCAAGGAAGGCGGAGGAAAAAACTCATTAAGCGGCAAATTAATAAGACAAAAAGGCGTTTTGTTCTGAATTTCTCCCCTATCTGAAAACTTTTCGGATAAATCTAATTTTGCTCTTAATCGCCGAGTGGATACTTTTTAATCAACCGGAGAGCTTGGTTGGTTATTTTATAACCGTTTCTTCTTTTATGGATAAACTAAACAACTGACAAGTGTAATATAAAGTAGTTAATATTTAAGGTATTACATGGGCTGAAAAATATATAAGATGGCTGGCACGTCTCTTGCTGAATACATATGTAAAAAATAAAAAGGAATAAAAATATGAAAAAGATAACGATGTCATTTGTAATAGTGTTTATGTTACTGTCTCTCAGTATTTCTTTACCTGTTCTGGCAGCAGATGAGACGTATGGTGCGGACGGTGCATCCAGACTTGCCGACAGTGAACTGAATCTTTCCATGATGTTAACCTTTGCCCTCCAGGATGAATACCTGGCACGGGGTGAATATGAGAAAGTTATGGAAAAATTCGGTAAGCGTCGGCCCTTTGTGAATATTATCAAAGCCGAAGAAAGGCATATTTCCTGGTTAAAGCCGTTGTTTAATAAACATAATGTGGCGATCCCTGCGGATCGTGGACTGGAATTTGCGAAAGCACCGGCAACATTTACCGAAGCTCTCCAAACCGGTGTGGATGCGGAAGTGGCCAACATCGCTATGTATGAAAGGTTTCTTAAGCAAGATTTGCCCGCTGATGTTAAGGATGTTTTTGAACGTCTGCTTGCAGCTTCACAGAATCACCTGACTTCTTTTCGGCAGGGAGGCAAGAAAGACAGATAGGATTTTCAGATCTTGACCATGGCCAATACATTCACCGTTAATTGTTTTACATACAGTAGTGTGATAAAATTAATATACATTATGTCAAGCCGAGAGTCGTGTCGTATTTATCCGATTAATAATTTAACCATTTAACATTTTCATGAAAGGAGAAGAATATGAAGATAAAATTGATTATTGCAGCTTTGGCCTTTATGCTATTATTTATTTCATCTGCTTTTGCTATGGATGCATTTACTGAAGCCGTGGAAAAAGCATATATTCCCTATCGCAGTTCCCTGTTTGCAACCAATACCAAAGCCAAAATGGAGTCGCAGCGGACTGTTCAAAAAGCGCAGGAAGCCTGGGTGAGCATTGTAAACCAGTTTTCTTCTCAAGCGCCGGTTCCTTACGATCGTGATTCCGGTTTTAGTGTAACCCTCTCTGAAGTGGGCAAAGTCTATGCAAAAGCTGCCGATGAGATCAATGACGACAAGCTGGCCGAGGCGCACGAGACGCTGGAAAAAGTTCGCGATTTGCTGGCGGATTTACGCAAGCGTAACAATATCATTGTTTATAGTGACCATATGAATGAGTATCATGCTGCTATGGAAGAATTGGATATAAAGGGGAAGCAGACGTTAGCCGGTGAGCAGGGCATCCAAAAACTTATTGCTCAGACCGGAGTACTGGAATATCTATACCTCAAGCTGGTTTTCGAAGCTCCTGCGCAATATAAGAAAAGCGAAGAGTTTCTCGGGTTGATAAAAAATGTGGAAAAATCGGTAAATAATCTGAAAGCTGCACTTTTTACCCAGGATTCTAAAGCCGTGATTGAAGCGATGGGTAAACTTAAAGCTCCTTATTCAAAACTTTTTCTTAAATTCGGTTAGCCTCTGCGAAAATAGAAGCGGGCATAATTCCATCGGAGAATAAACAAAGAGGAGGCGGTGAATGGAAATGAGTAAATACGGCAGGCTGAAGGTTGTAGGCTTCTTTGTGATTATGATTGCGGCTGTTATTCTTTTTTCATCGTTTTTTGCAGGACTCTGGGGTGGAAAAGAAGGAGAAAGCAAGGAACCGGTTAAGATAAACATGACAGCAGATATGACTGTCGAAGAGTTCGGTAAGGTAAATAATTTATCCAACGAATTACTCAAAGAAGTTTTTAGTCTGACCGATAAAAAAGATTTAAAAAAGACAATTGATCAAACCGGTATTTCCACGGAACAGGTACTGGCTAAAGTAAAGAAAGAAAAGGCTTTGCACGAGGAGTTTAAATCCAAGAACTGGTTTCTTATTCCCCTCAAGTTTGCTCTGTGGATTGTCTTTTTGGTGATGGTGTTTGTACTTATCCGCAAAAGGGCAATTACAGCACGCGTAAGAAAAATTCTATATTTTGCTGCCTTTGTTCTGTTCGGTGTTATCCTGGGTTCGGATCCGAGTCCTATGGGTACTGTAAAGGATGCCATCGTTCTTCTGGGAACGAGCGGCGTTATTTTTCCCCCCCGCATGATTGCGCTTGCGGTTTTTCTGTTGACAGTTTTTCTGGCCAACAGATTCATCTGCTCCTGGGGATGTCAGTTGGGCACGTTTCAGGATGCGATTTTCCGGATAAACCGCAGAGAAAAAGACCGGAGAGGTATTTTCCCTCAGATCAAGCTGCCCTTTGCCGTAACCAACACGATACGCATAATTACATTTGCGGCCCTTGCTTTCATTGCTTTTGTCTGGGGGCTGGACATGATCGGCGCAGTTGATCCTTTCAAAATGTTCAAACCGTCGGTCGTTGCTGTTTATGGCTGGGTATTCATCGGCGCTTTGCTTATAGCCAGTCTTTTTATTTATCGTCCATGGTGTCATCTTTTCTGCCCGTTTGGTCTGGTTGCCTGGATTGTCGAAAAAATGAGCGTATTTAAAATACAGGTAAATTATGACACTTGTATCGCCTGTGAAAAATGTGTGCAGGCTTGTCCCTCTACCGTCATGGAAGGAATTTTGAAACGAGACCGGATTGTCCCCGACTGTTTTTCCTGTGCGACCTGCATCGAAGTGTGTCCGACGAAATCAATCAGTTTTAAGGCGGGGAAACGCAGGATGCCTCCTCCCGACAAATATGAAAAAAAATAAAGAATAGATCATTTGGGGAATTGGTTTTTCTGCAAATTTATTGTTTTGCTTCCTTGCGCAGATTGTATTTGATCATCTTTAGCTGCAATCCCTTGCGGCTTAGTCCCATTTGTTTGGCGGCTTGAGTGACGTTGCCGTCGAAGTCTTCCAGGCATTTGACGATCATTTGCCGTTCCACATTTTCCACTTGTTCGCGCATGAAATCTTTAAATGGTTTTTTTTCATTTTCCGCATTATAAGCAGGCGCACTTTCCATGGCTTTCTTGAACTCTGCAGGCAATTCATTGACGGTAACAAGGTTGTTCCGTGCAAGCAGCATCATTCGCTCCATCAGATTTTCCAGTTCGCGGACGTTGCCCGGCCATTCGTAACGCAGCAGCATCTCTTTTAGCTCGTTATCAATACCAGCGGAAAGTGAGAGCTTTTTATTGAATTTATCCGTAAAATAATCGACCAGCGGTAAAATGTCTTCTTTTCTTTCGCGCAGCGGCGGCACAACGATGGGAAAGACGTTAAGGCGGTAATACAGATCTTCACGGAAATTTCCGGAATGGACATCCTGCAGTAAATTTCTGTTGGTTGCGGCGATAATGCGTACATCGACTTTTATTGTCTTGAGTCCCCCGATACGTTCAAATTCCTGCTCCTGAATGACACGCAGCAATTTAACCTGCATGTCACGCGGAATTTCTCCGACTTCGTCCAGGAAGAGAGTACCTTTGTGAGCAAGTTCGATTTTGCCGGGTTTGGTGATGGCTGCTCCGGTAAAGGCGCCTTTTTCATGTCCGAAAAGTTCGCTTTCCATGAGTGTCTCGGCGATGGCGGCGCAGTTGATTTTAATGAGGGGATTATTTTTCCGGGGTGAATTGCGGTGGATGGCCTCGGCAACAAGCTCTTTTCCGGTGCCGGTTTCTCCGGTAATGAGAACGGTGGTTGTACTTGGAGCGACTCTTTTAATGGCGTCAAATATTTCCAGGGATCGTTTGCTTGTGCCGATAATTCCGGTTCGTTCTATTTCCTCCGGCGGCAGCAGCAATTCATTTTCATTCAAGGTGCGTGTTTTGATAGCTTTGGAGATAACACTCTTTAACTCGTCGAGCTCAAAAGGTTTGGTGATATAATCCAAAGCGCCCTTTTTGAGCGCTTCCACGGCGGTCGCGACAGTGCCGTGGGCAGTAATTATGATTACCGGGACTTCCGGATATTGTTCGGTAACATGATTGAGCAATCCCATTCCGTCGAGGTTCGGCATTTTCAGGTCGGTCACCACCACGTCCATCTTGTTGGATTTTAAAATCTGCAGTGCTTCCCGACCGTCCGCCGCGGAGGTAATGCTGTATCCTTCTTTTTTCAGCATGGCGGATAAAACGAGTCGCATATTTAATTCATCGTCAACTATCAGAACTTTATTCATGGGCTTGTATTATTAGAAGTTGGATTTTAAATCAAGCCGGAATTCCGCTGCTAAAACATGATCTGGCTTTGTCAGCGTAGTCTGTTTTGAGGCAAACCGGAGTTGTAGGTTCTTCAAGATATTATACATGCATCGTTGTCTTTTTCGAGTCGCAGGGAGTATCATCTGTCAGCGGATGCGGAATAATACAAGAATTTAATTTACGGTGTTAAGCCGGATAAAAAACACGCTTCCCTGTCCGGGAATCGATTTTACCCTGATCATTCCTCCATGTTCTTTGATTATTTTCTGGCAGATCGCCAGCCCGAGGCCGGCGCCTCTTTCTTTAGTCGTATAAAAAGGCTTGAAAATATTTTTCAGAGATTCCTTGCTGATGCCGTGACCGGTGTCGCGGATGGTTATTCCTACAGCATTGCCGGCGCTGGTTTCAATTTTAGTTGTGCGCAAAGTCAGACTGCCGCCGCCGGGCATTGATTCAATGGCATTGAGGGCGATGTTCAAAATTACCTGAAGAAATTGCTGTTCATCCACTTCCACATCCGGCAGGTCTTCGGAAAGTTCCCGGACAAGGGAGATTCTGCAGGCCAGCTCGTTGGTGGCAATGATGGAGACGGCTCGGGAAATAAGCGCGTTGATGTTTTGTGTTTTGAGCTTGAGGGTATAGGGACGCGCATAATCAAGAAATTGACTGACAACGGCGTTCAATCTGTTTACTTCCTCAATAATCACATCAAACATTTTGTTCTGTTCTTCCGTGACGGCTTCCGTTTTCAAATACTGGGCGGCGCCTTTGATTGACCCCAGCGGATTGCGGATCTCATGGGCGAAAACCGGTGCCATTTCCGCGAGCATCATTGATTTTTCCCGTTCCAGCTTTTCATCAAACTCATAGAGTGATGTAAAAACATTTTTGCTTTCCGGGTAAAAGAAACTGAAAATTTTTTTCAAAATCATTCTGAGCGGGGCGAGAGAAATTACAATTAAAAACGCCGCCATAAGGATGCTGGTAAAAGAAGGCAGCCGGCTGTCACCGAAGACCCCGGCGGCGAAATAAAAAATAATCATACCGCAGACGGTGCTGACAAAGATAACCAGCGCGCGCGCAAAGAAGTCATGCAATTCATGTAATTGGGGATAGGCGACAATCAGCAAAATGAAGTAAAGCAATGCCGATATGATAATTCCGGATAGAGGCGGGGAAATAAACCCGAAATAATTAAACAAATCAATGCTGCTCAAAATTAAGGCAATGGGGCAGGCAAAAAGCATGTAACTGAGACGTTTTTTTTCTACGCTGGGTGACAGTTTTTTTACATAGCGGAAGAGGGCAATGTAGCATAAACCCAGGGTGGCAAAAGTATAAGACACTATCAGGGGGCTGAAATAAGGCCATTGGGGCAGCGGGGTGAAAAAAGAAATAACTGTCAATGAACTTACGACAATGGAAAAAATAATCAATCCTCCGGTCAGGATGGATTTGTTGTGAGTGAGATGGCGGAAAAACCAGAAGGCACAAGGCGCAATGGCGAGCAATCCCATATGTTCCACATTTTCCCAAAAAGAGGAGATGAAAATATCACGGAAAAAGACTCCAACCTGCGAGATGAAGACAGCAAGACACAGGCCGATGAAAGATTCCTGCAATTTGTCTTTCCGGCCGGTGATAATTAAAGATAGCGCAATAATAAAACTTGTTGCTGCCAGAGTAAATGTATCCATATGCTTTTAATATAGCGCAAAAGCTAAAAAAGCTAATAAAAAATAATATTATAATTCGCGGACTCATCTAAATTTCTTTACAGGATGAACAATATTTGATTAAAAAATCAAATTACAGAAAGGGAAAAAATGAAAAAAATTATTCAAACCATCTTATTATCCATTTGCTTGGTAATTTCTTCGGCGGCTTTTGCCGAAGAAAGAATTGTGCAGTTAAGTCTATCCGGTTGTGCGGATTGTAATGCCCAAGGTAGAACGGAAAAAATTCTTAAAAAAACTAAAGGCGTTAAAAACTTCGAAAATAAAGGGCACGGATTGCTTGTAATTGTTTTTGATGACGAAATTACTACATTGAATATGATAGTGAACGAGTTAAAAAGAGGAAAGTTGTTTGTGGAGGGGGAAATAATATTCCTGAGATAAAAAGATAGGAGTAAGGAAACGATTCTTTGTGGAAAATTAAATGCCGGCAAACGGAGAGCTAATCAAGTGCGAAGTATATTACGCACTGTAAATTTAATTACGCAAAATAAATGCTTTTTGCCGGTTTCTTCTGAACGTTAATTTCGCAGAATACTCAATAAAATCAGGAAACAATATTTTTTTGAAAATAAATGAGGTTTTGGCATGGATGCTGCTCATAGTGGGGCAACTGTCATTAAAATTATAAAAGTAATTATTTCTCTTTTTTAACGCAATTAACGAGGTAGTTCCAATGAGTATAAATAAATGTATAGCGGTTGTTTTTCCGGGTCAGGGTTCGCAGCGTCAAGGTATGGGAAAAGAATTCTATGAACAAATTCCAATATGCCGCGAAACTTACGAGGAAGCTTCCGATACGCTGGGCTGGGATGTGGCTTCTCTTTGTTTTGGTGAAGATGAAAGAATCAACCACACCGAGTATACTCAGCCCTGCATCGTCACTACGGAAATAGCCATGTATCGGGGTTTGGTAAAACGCTATAGCTTTGCCCCGCAATATTTCGGCGGACATTCTTTAGGTGAATTTACGGCACTGGTCGCGGCAGAAGTCATGCCTTTGGCGGAAATATTAAAAATAGTACAAACAAGGGGTAAATTAATGCAGGACGCGGTTCCCCTGGGGATTGGCGGTATGGCTGCGGTTATTTCGGAAAAAATTGATGTTAATAAGCTGAAAAATATGCTGGAGAACCTGCCTCTTGATGTTGCCAATATCAATTCGGACAATCAGGTAGTAATCAGCGGTGAAGCTTCAGCTCTGCCGGAAGCTGAAAAAAGATTGTCGCAGGTTCTGGGAGGGGCAAAACCGTTTCGCTTTGTTCAATTGAATGTCAGCGCTCCTTTCCACAGCCGTTACATGAAATCAATCGAAAAATCATTTTCGTATACGTTAACTGAAGGCAGCTCTAAATTAAAGTCAGAATATGCCCCGAAAGTAACGTCAAATTTCACGGGCAGTTTTCATTCCGATTCCATGCCCGAGATAATGAAAAATCTGGTGAATCAATTAAGTAACACCGTCCACTGGCGCGAAAATATGCAGGGTTTGGCCGCCAACGCTCACGCAATTTATGAAATCGGGCCTGGCCGTCCCTTGCGGGAATTCTTTAAAACAATTAATGTTGCTTGTCAGTCAATTACCGGTCTTTCGTCAGCTGAAAAAATCTTTGTCTGCGCAAATTAACGTTTTTACAATTAAAAACTTCTTGCATTTTATTTAAAGACGCAAAATATTAGCTGGAATACTTAAATAAATGGAGGAAATAGCCTGTGAAAAATTTAAATAAGATTCCAACTAATCCGATAAAAATTCAGGATAATACTTTCCGTGACGGGCATCAGTCGATTTATGCCACCCGCATGAAAACAGAAGACATGGTCCCCATTGCCGAAGAAATGGACAACTGCGGCTTCTGGGCGATGGAGGTGTGGGGTGGTGCAACCTTTGATACGATGCATCGTTTCCTGGAAGAAGACCCATGGATGAGGCCGAGAATATTAAAAAAATATATCAGGAAAACTCCGTTTTCGATGCTGCTGCGTGGACAAAATTTGGTCGGGTACAATCATTATGCCGACGATGTAGTCCGTGCTTTTGTTGATAAATCATGTGAAATCGGTATCGATGTTTTTCGCTGTTTCGATGCCTTAAATGATTTCCGCAATATCGAGACTTGTGCGGAAAGAATTAAAGACAACGGGAAACATTTTCAAGGAACGGTATGTTATTCGCTGACAGAGGGGCGGCTGGGCGGTGAAGTATATAATTTGTCTTACTATGTCCTGAAGGCGAAAGAACTGGAAAAGATGGGTGCAGACACGGTTTGTATCAAAGACATGTCCGGAATACTTTCCCCCTATGATGCCTATGATTTGGTTTCCGCCCTGAAAAAGGAAATCGGAGTGCCGCTGCATTTGCATACTCATTATACCAGTGGCATGGCCAGCATGGCTTATTTGAAGGCAATCGAAGCCGGAGTGGACATTATTGATACCTGCCTTGCTCCTTTTGCACTGAGAACATCAATGCCGGCGGTTGAACCGATCGTGGCGGCGCTTCAGGGCAGAGAACGTGCTGCCGGAATAGATTTACACAAGCTTTTGGAGTTGGACGAACATTTGGAAAGTGTCGCGCCTAAATATAAGCAGTATCTGGCTGATCATAAGCTTTCCATTATCGATACGGCAGTGCTGGCCCATCAGATTCCGGGCGGGATGATATCTAATTTGACCGGCCAGCTTAAGGAAATGAAAGCATTAAACAGGCTGGAAGAAATTTATGAAGAGGTCGAGAAAACACGTAAAGACATGGGTTGTCCGCCTCTTGTCACGCCGGTATCGCAAATTGTCGGTGCGCAGGCCGTGTGGAATGTGCTTTTCGGGCGTTACGCAAAAGTTACCTATCAGCTGAAAGACCTGGTTTTGGGATTATATGGTAAAACACCGATGCCTATTGATTCACAGCTTGCCGGGACTATATTAAAAAATTACAAACGGGGACAGGAACCAATAACCGGAAGGCCCGCAGATTATCTGGAACCGGAAATGGAGAAAGCCAGAAAGCGTATTGGTGATCTGGCGCGTTGCGATGAAGATGTGCTGGCCTACGCCTTATTTCCCGCGACAATGGGAAAATTCCTGCAGTCAAAATATGGAGTAAATAAGAGAGAAAGTGCGGATGCGGAAAACATTACATAAAAAAATAACTTGGCAACGAATATCCGGGAAAGTATTTTTACCGGATAGTTCTATAAGCTTATAATCAAAAATTATGGAAGAGAAAGGCTGACAAAATGGATTTTAGATTGAATGAAAATCAATCGCTGTATGTTGATACCGTACGCAAGTTAGTAAAAAATGAAATTACCCCCCATATCCTGGAGATGGAAAAGGCCCATGCTTTTCCCTGGGGTATTATCGGCAAGGCCTGGGAAATGGGAGTTCTTAATTTGTGCATTCCGGAATCAATAAAAGGTTTTGAAATTGATGTTATTTCGTCGGCAATAATAATCGAAGAACTCTCCTTTGGCGATACCGGAATTTCCACTTCGGCAATGTGTAATGACCTGGCCAATGTAGTCATTTCCCAGCATGGCACGAAAGAACAGCAGGAGAAATTTCTTCGTCCTTTTGCCGAACGGCCGCTGCTCGCTTCCTTTTGTCTCACGGAACCCGGTGCCGGGTCGGACAATTCACTCATGACGTCGTTTATCTGTAAAAGAGATGACGGATCATATGTTTTAAACGGATCCAAATGCTTTATTACCAATTCGTCTTATGCTTCTCAGTATACTGTTCTTTGCAAGGTCGGCAAACCCACCAGTAATTTTATGGCCTGCGTTGTTATTCCGGTTGATCCGGTAACCGCTTCCGATATTCCCGATATCAAAAGCAATACCAGAGAAATAAAGGTTCCCACGGGAGGACGGATTGTCGTCGGCAAGCCTGAGGACAAACTGGGCCAGCGTCTTTCCAATACGGCCTCCGTCACCTTTGAAGATGTTGTTATTTTACCTGAACAAATCATCGGAGACAGAAGATTCGGGTTTAAATATATTGTCGATGTTCTGGATTACGCAAGGCCAATGGTGGCCGCTATTGGCCTGGGGCTGGCCAGAAGAGCGCTTGCGGTTACGCTCGATTATACCAGGGAGCGTAAACAATTCGGCCAGCGCATCTGCGATCTTCCCGTGGCCCGGGAAACCATAACCACCATGTGGAAAAAGGTGGAACTTGCCCGTCTCGCGCTTTTCCGGGCGGCCTGCAAGATAGAGGAAAAAGCCAAAGATGCCGGTATCTATGCATCACTGGCGAAAAATACGGCGGCGGAAGCGGCAATTTTCTGCGCCACCGAAGGTTTGCACTTACACGGTGGTTACGGTTTTACTACGGAATATGAAATTTCCAAACTGGCGCGCGACGCCCATATTATCGATATTTATGAAGGCGTTCGGGAAGTGCAGAATATGATTATCGGACGGGAGATTGTTTAAAAATGCTTTATCTTCATTCATTGGGACACTTTAATCCTGAAAATGTTATTTCTAATAAATTTTTGGAAGATTTGGACATCGGCACCAATAATGAATGGATTCTTGAGCGTGTAGGTATTAAGAATCGACGTACTGTCTTGGCGCTGGATTATATCAAAGAAACAAAAAACATTAACCCGCCGGCAGCGTTTGAAGCCCGGCAGTATAAGAATTCCCAGATGGGGGCGGCTGCGGCAAAAATGGCTCTGGAACGCGCGGGCTTGAAACCGGAAGATATAGGTATGGTTGTCTCGGGAAGCTCGTCGCCGGATAATATCGCTCCGGCGGAAGCGTCGGCAATTGCCGCCGAACTCGGCATTGAGGTGCCCTCTTTTGATTTGAATTCGGCATGCAGCTCATTCGGCATGGAAATGAATTTTCTTTCCCGGATGCAGCCGGATGCACTTCCTCCGTACATTCTGGTTGTCGATACGGAATGTCTTACCAAGAGCGTGAATTACTCCGACCGCAGTGTCGCGGTGCTTTTTGGTGACGGCAGTTCTGCTGCAATAGTTTCAACAAGTGTTCCGGCGCGTGCTTATTTTACCGATTGCAATTTTAATTCCAAGCCTTCCGGTTGGGAAAAAGTAGGCATTGATTACGGCTGGCATTTTTTTCAGGACGGCAATGCCGTGCAGGGGTTTGCCATTCGTACGTCTACGGATGCAATCAAGGTGCTGCAGGATATTCATGACCGTGAGGCCAAACGTTTTATCTTTATCGGTCATCAGGCCAACCTGGGAGTGCTTCGAACCGTTTGTGAGAGGCGAGGCATCGCGCCGGAAAATCACTGGTATAATGTCGATCAGTTCGGGAATACGGGTTGTTGCGGTGCTCCCTCTGCATTAAGCATGCACTGGGATGAAATTCAAGCAGGCGACCGGATCGCCATGGCGATTGTCGGAGCAGGGCTGGCCTGGGCTTCTTTGATGCTTAAAGTGGAGGATAAAAGATGACGGGGAAACCGGTTGCTCTTGTTACAGGAGGTGCAGGAGGCATAGGCTCTGCCTGCTGCCGTGCATTATCTGCCGAAGGTTTCTACGTCGGCATTCATTACCGTAAAAGCGCTGAACGGGCACAGGAAATTCTGTCCCGGCTAAACGAAGGATTTTTAATTCAGGCAGACCTTACCAATATCGAATCCGTGGAAGCCCTGGTTTTAAAATTAAAGGAAACGGTCGGCCGGGTTGATGTTCTGGTGAATAATGCCGGTCATTCAATAAATGCCGATATTCTTTCGATGAAGATGGAACAATTTGACGAGCAGCGGGCAATGACACGCGGTATCTGGTATCTGACCAAAAGAATCCTCCGGCAATTCATGCTGCGGAAAGGGGAAGGCCGCATCATTAATATTTCCAGTGTCGTCGGCCACCTGGGCAATGCCGGCCAGATTCCTTATACGATGGAAAAGGCGGCGCTCGATGCTTTTACCAAATCACTGGCTCAGGAATTAAGCGGTCGCAACATTCTCGTTAATTCCGTTGCTCCCGGATTTATCGAGACGGACATGACTTCCGAACTGCCGCCGGAAGTAAAAAGCAAGGTTATGGCGGGAATTACACTGAACCGGATCGGCAAGCCGGAAGAAGTAGCTGAAGTTGTCGCCTTTCTCGCGAAAAAGGGAACCTATATAACCGGCAGCGTAATTCATGTTAACGGGGGTCTCTATGGAGGTTGATGCCGGCATAATACGGGAAATTCTGGCGCTTGTGCCGCAGCAGGAACCTTTCCGTTTCATTGATGAAATAGTAAGCCTTGATGAAGAAAAAATAACCGGTGCTTACCGCTTTCGAGAGGATGCATTCTTTTACCGCGGACACTTTCCCGGTAATCCCATTACGCCGGGTGTTATTCTGATGGAAACGATGGCGCAGATCGGAGTGGTTGCTTTTGGTATTTATCTGATGGCCTCACAAAAAAATGTGAGACCGGGCATGATGAATAGTCCGCTCAGTCTTTTTTCTTTTGCGGATAATGTGGAATTCAGGGGGATCGTAGTTCCGGGTGAGCGGGTAATCGTGAAAGGTACAAAAATTTATTTTCGTAAAGGAGCCATGAAAGTGGATATAACGATGGAGAGAGAAAACGGTGAAATTGTCTGTCTGGGAAAGCTGGCCGGGATGGGAGTCAAAAAATGAAAAAGAGGGTAGTTGTGACGGGCATGGGAGTGGCTGCTCCCAACGCTCATGGGTTGGTTGATTTTGAACAGGCTCTGCGTAAAGGTCTCTCCGGTATACGTTTTATTCCCGAATTGCAGCAATTAAATTTCGGTTGTCAGATAGCCGGAATACCGGAAAATTTTGATGCGATCCGTAAAGCTTATTTTGATCATGAAAAACTTTTATCCATCAATGATAATATCGGTTATGCTTCGGTTTCGGCGGTGGATGCCTGGACGGACGCCGGTTTAACGATGTCGGACGGTAATGAAGAAGTGGATTGGGATACGGGAGTTATAGCCGGTTCCGGTATCGGTGGAATGGATACAATAGCGAAAACAGTTGTGCCGATGATCAACGAGGGTAAAGTGCGGCGCATGGGGAGCCGGATTGTTGAACAGGTAATGAACAGCGGAACCAGCGGCCGGATCGGCGGTCTGATCGGTGCCGGCAATCAGGTGACATCCAATTCTTCGGCCTGCAGTACAGGCAACGAAGCAATTATTGAAGCTATGTGGCGCATAAGAATAGGGCTGGCCAAACGCATGGTAGCCGGCGGCTCGGAAGGAGCATCTCCTTATATCTGGGGCGGATTTGATTCCATGCGGGTGATTTGCCGCAAATATAATGATAATCCGGCGGCGGGATCGCGGCCGCTGAGCGCTTCGGCATGCGGTTTTGTGCCCGGTTCGGGTGGGGCAATGCTGGTTTTGGAAGATTTGGAGACGGCTCAGTTGCGGGGTGCAAGAATTTATGCCGAAATAATCGGCGGTCATGTCAACAGCGGCGGGCAGCGGATGGGCGGTTCCATGACTGCCCCGAATCCCGAAGGAGTAAAAAGATGCATCCGGACGGCGATTGCCGATGCGGGAATTGAACCGGAAGCAATTGATGCTATTAACGGTCATCTGACGGCGACATTTGCCGATCCTTACGAAGTTAAAAACTGGGCGGCGGCTTTAGGGCTTGCTGCGAAAAATTTCCCCTATATCAATTCCACAAAATCAATGATCGGCCATTGTCTGGGTGCAGCCGGCGCAATCGAATCCGTTGCCACGATATTGCAGCTTTATAAAGGATTTATACATCCGTCAATCAACAGCGAAGATGTTCATCCCGATATAGCGGATTTTGCCGACAGGATTCCACAAAAATGCATAGAGTTTCCCCGGCTGCGAATTTTTGCCAAAGCCGGTTTTGGTTTCGGTGATGTCAACAGTTGTCTTATATTCAAAAAATGGGAAGAAAAATAATTATATTAAAAGGAGTGTAATATTATGGAAGAGAAAAAAATTTTTGCTGAGATGGTTAATATTTTAAAAGCTTATACCAAAGATGTGACGCTTTTGGATAAAGCAACCATGGATACGCATATTTTAAATGACTTAAAAGTCAATTCCGCCCGTCTGGTTGATGTTATTATTAAGTGTGAGGACGTATATGGAATCAGCATTGATGATGACGAGGCGGATAAAATCCGGACAATCGGCGATGCCGTAAGGGTTATTCAACAGAAGCTCGGGTAAGAAGATGGATAAAAAATCCAGATTGTTTCTTCATGTCCAAAACTTTTTAGGGCGGGCTACAATCATTATTATCGCTCCCCTGTATTTTCTTGTTGCCCGGATTTTATTTTACCGTGTGCGCGATTTGAAGGCAATCCGGAGACGGTGTGCCGAAGAATTTTCCCGACATAGAGGACCATGGATTATTTGTGCCAATCATCTGACGATGATTGATTCTTTTGTTCTGTCGTATGCTACTTTCAGCCTGGGGCAGCATATAAAAAATTATAAGGAACTGCCGTGGAACTTACCGGAAAGAAGCAATTTCCAGAGTAATATTTTTCTGGCTGTATTGTGTTACCTGTCTAAATGCATTCCGATAGATCGTGGTGGTTCCCGCGAGAAAATGAAAAAAACGCTGGATAAATGTATTTATCTCCTGCGTTGCGGTCATAACATCATGATCTTCCCCGAGGGCGGCCGTTCCCGTACCGGCCGGATCAACAAGGAAGGATTTTCCTATGGTGTCGGGCGTTTTATTAAAGATGTGGATGACTGCAAAGTGCTTTGTATCTACATGCGGGGTGACAGGCAGGCTAATTACGGCCTCATCCCGGCCTGGGGAGAAAAATTTTCGGTTCAGGTGGAAGTACTTGAACCTGTTCCCGTCGCCGGCGGCGGGTTGCGTGCGCAGCGTGACTATGCAGCTCAGATCATTGATCGCTTAGTGCAAATGGAGGAAAAATATTTTGTTTTGCATCGGGAACGATGTTGTGGATTGGAAGGATCCGGGAAATGCGCAGAAAAGCGGAAATTCCCGGTATCTAAAGAAGATCCTCACCGCTGCTGAAATTGAATATGTCCGCAAGGCTGCAAGCCCGGATATGGCGCTCTGGTCTCTCTGGGCCTGCAAAGAAACAGCGTATAAAGTACTTAATAAATCTCTCCGCATTACATCTTTCCTTCCTCAATACTGGTCTGTGCAGTTGAGGCGTGCCGGAGAAATGATCCGGGAGGGAAAAGTTGTGATCCCCGGGGGAGATAAGGTTTTCGTTCAATTATATTCTTCGGAAGAATATGTCCATTGTATTGGCGCCGCCGAGCCTGCTTCTTTGCACAAAATAATCTGGGGAATTGATCCGGTGACTGTGAACGGCAGGGGAGAAAGTATTAATCCATCGCCGTTTGTCCGCCAATGCCTGTGCAGAAAATTGGCTGATATCTATAAATTAGACTTGGGGAAAATGGAAATTCGCCGGTCAAAAAAAGGCAGTGAACTTCAGCCGCCACTGCTTTATTATGAAGATAAATTAGCTCCTTTCGACGTCAGTTTAAGCCATGATGGACGTTTTGCCGCCTATGCATTTATCAAGCAATACGACTGAACCTGCGCATTATCCTTTAGGTAAATTGTTGTTATTTCCGTAAGAAAGAAAATATGGCTCCGCTCAATTACGCTTCCTTCCGATAAGGATATTTCATTGTCTTATTATTGCCCTTGTGTTAAAAAAACTTTGAATAAAGTCTGGAGATGATTACCTATGAAAATTGCCGTTTTGAATGGCTCGCCCAAAGGTCAGACCAGTGTTACGATGCAATATGTTAATTTTCTCCAGCTGAAGTTTCCGGAAGTAACATTTCAGTTTTTCGACGTTGCTCAGAAAATCAAAAAGCTGGAAGTAAATGAGGATGAATTTGAACTGGTTATTGGCGAAATATCCGCTGCTGATGCCGTGCTTTGGGCATTTCCTTTATATTTTTTCCTTGTTTCCTCACAGTACAAGAGATTTATCGAATTGATTTTCGAAAGAAATTCGTCTTGGGCTTTCCGGGGGAAACCTGCCGCAGTTTTAAGTACATCCATAAATTTTTTTGATCATACGGCCCATAATTATATGAATTCCGTTTGTGATGATCTGGAGATGAAATTTATTGCCTCCTATTCCGCTGAAATGAATGATCTCTTAAAGTCAAAAGAACGGCGGCGCTTACAGCTTTTTGGGGAATTATTTCTCCGGGCGGTCAAAGAAGGCTCTCCGGCAATCCGTAATAATCGGCCGCTGATCCCTTCTTCAACAGTTTATATGCCGGAGGATCTGAAGCCGGTGGAAACCTACGGCAAGAAGATTTTGATTGTTGCCGACGATATTTCCCAAGACAACAATCTGCGTTCAATGGTGAGAAATTTACAAAATACTTTTTTCCCGCAGGCTCAGCTCCTGCAGCTTAAAGATATCGACATCAAAGGCGGCTGCCTCGGTTGTATTCAATGCGGAATGGACAATCACTGCATTTATGAAGGGGAAGACGGTTTTATTGATTTTTTTAACGGGCAGATTAAAACGGCGGACGTTTTGTTTTTTGCCGGCTGTGTTTCCGACCGGTTTCTTTCCGCTTGCTGGAAATGTTTTTTTGACCGGAGCTTTTTTAACGGCCATATACCGGTACTCAAAGACAGGCAAATCGGTTTTATTATCGGCGGTCCGTTCAGACAACTCTACAATCTGCGCGAAATCCTCGAAGCCTATGTGGAGATGCAGCATGCCAATCTGATCGGTTTTGTAAGTGATGATGCGGGTAGTTCGGCGGAAATCAATGAATCTCTGCAGAGCATGGCTGATCATGCCGTAAGTTACAGCCGGGCCGGTTATTTAAGGCCGCCGACTTTTTTGTGCATCGGAGGCAAAAAATTATTACGTGATGCCGTCTGGGGCAGAATGCGTCCTGCTTTTCAAGCTGACCACAGATATTTCCGCAAGCATGATTATTACGATTTTCCGCAGAAAAGATATAAATGGCGATTGATCAACGACATCCTGATAACTCTCACCAAAATCCCGCCTTTGCGCCGCGAATTTACCAAACGGATCAAAGAAGAAATGGTCAGGCCTTTCAGCAAGGTGCTGGCGAGGTTAAAATAATCTGCGGGTTAAAACTATCCTGAAAAAAGCGGACTAACGGTTAAATGTGTTGGCCGAAAATAAGCGCCGATTTATCTATAGTCGTACCTGATCGCGAATAAATAAGTTCTTTTTGCCCGATATCAAAAGGATGAAGTTCCAGCAGGAAATCCCCGATGGTAATATTAAATGTTTTAATCATTTGTCCCAGTCTTTTTTTATCAACAATCAGACCGGCCAGAATTACGGCAATGGCTTCTGCCGCTTCCGCCGCCGGCAAGGTTACCGGATAGATGGATTGGGCAGGGACCTCCTCCGCCGGTTTTTCTTCACTGCAGGAAGCGGTCATCTGTTTACACCAGCGCAAGAATAAATCCGGGTTGATTTTAAAGGCGGGTGTGCGGAAGTAGAAAGGGATTTTCTCCCATCTTTTCGAAGGAGCTTTGGGCAAGTTGGCGAGGTTGATCAAATCGGCATAAGAATCCAGTTTGATTCCTTCGATATTTGCTTTTATCCGCCAGAAGGGAAGATAGTGTACTTCCTTTCGGGAAGTTTCGTAAGTAGAGAAGTTGATTTTTTCAAAACCGTTATTCCCGGATTTCCAGGCATTATTGCAATTAACACAAAAAAGAATCAGTGCGGATTTGTTTCCGGGCATGTCTGCACCGCAATGCGGGCAAAGCAAAGGAATAAAATTTAAATTCCACTTTTGTGCCGCAAACGGCAGTTTTTTAAATTCTTCTTCTTTTACCCGGGGAGATAGCGGTTCTTTTAATACGGCATCGTAGACATAGCCGCTTGCGCAATAAAACGGGGCATAAATGACGCTGACTGTTTCGCCGATAAGATAGTTCCTTGTGACGGAAGTTTTTGGTGCCCGGGACGGATGAGATGAATAGATTGTTTTGCTGTTATGGCCAGCCGGTTCCAGAAATTTTCCGGCATCTTCACTTCCGGCAAATTTAAGTTTCAATGCCTGCGGGCGCAATCCCAGGTTGGAAGGAAAGACGGCGGTATTTAAGGCAAGTGCGGTGGTATCAAAAAAACGGCCGGAAATATTTGTTCCTGCAAGAGTGTAACACAGGCCTTTCATTCGTAAGTAAGGCAGGAAAAATTTTTCCCGGTTAACATCTTCCGCCGGAGGGATAAAATAACGATAATGATCCTTGGACGCGAGATAAACACGCGTACGGCAAAACTCGCAGGTAAGAATTCGATCCGTCTGGTCCAGGATAATCGGTGCACCGCATTGCGGGCATTGCTGTTCAATCTTCCAGTCCCAGGTTGTATTCACTTGGCGTTGCCTTTATTCCGAAGGAATTATTATTGTTCAGAGCCGTTCGCCGCATTTATTGCAATAGACGGATTCAGGCAGGTTTTCCATCTTACAGCGGGAGCATATTTTCGGTACAGGTTTTGTTGTTACGGGCGTTCCGCAATTGACGCAAAAATTGGCCTTGAGCGGTAGATTTTTACCGCAGGACGCGCATTTGCTCGTAATCAAAAGCTGATGTCCGCAGGCTGGACAGAATCTGGATTCGGGCGGAATTGCCTGCCGGCAATCCGGGCAGGCATAACTTTGCACTGCTGTTTTTCCGGCCGGTGCAGTTCCCGTAAATGCGGAAGCGAGCATTCCCGGAAGCATAAAACCCATGCCCATTCCCAAGCCTGCTCCGGCTTCGGAGTGCGTTTGGGCGGCCTGTTCCACTGCCATAGCTGCTTTCATCTTCAGAAGACTGTTGAGGTCGTCGAAGATGCTCAGTCTGCTTTTGTCGTCAATGGCCTTTTGTACTTCCGGCGGTGGTGTAATTGCATTGATGTAGAGTTCGGTCAGCGCAAGTCCGAATTTGCTGAAGTCATTCTGCAATAAAGTTTTTAATCCTTCGGAAAATTCAGTGTATTTACCCGGCAGGTTGAAAATCGTATCCACGTTTTCGCCCATATAATCATTAAAACGCGAGACTATTACGCGATTGAGGTACTCTTCAATCTCTTCTGTGCTGAAAATTCCCTGGGTCCCGGCAAGCGAATTGATGAGCAGTAAAGGCTGAATAACCCGGATATTGAAAACACCGAAAGCCCGCAGGCGGATTAATCCCAGTTCCCGGTCCCGGAAAGCGACCGGATCGCGGGTACCCCATTTTAAATTGGGGAATACCTTCATGTTTATAAAATAGACTTCCGCCCGCAGAGGACTGGTCATTCCCCAGGGTATCGCCAGAATTTTGGTTAAAAGGGGAATGTTGGCCGTTTTCAGAGTGTGGCGGCCGGGGCCGAAGGCATCGCAGGCTTTGCCGTTATAAAAAAAGACGGCGCTCTGGCTTTCCCGGACCGTCAATTGGGCACCGTATTTTATTTCTCCGGAACCTGCGGGAGGGATCCGGTGGATAATTTCTTTGCCTGATTCATCGAACCATTCTATAACTTCCAGAAAAAATACATTGTTTGTTCCCATTTGCCGGCTCCTTGATATTTTTATCCAAAGCTGTTTCGATGATAAAAGACAACTATTTAATAGTCAAGACAAAACAGGCCTCCGGGGTGCTGATAAAAAATTGATCTTTTGGCCGGAATAATGTAAACAATGCGCAATGAAAAAGACTGCTGCCGATAATTATAACATTTATAAGGGAATGGCGCTGATCGCCGATCCCATTCATCAATATGCCTTTTTTACCGTGCCGCCGGATAATGACCCATCCGAGACAACGGAAAAAGATCTGATTGATTCTCCCTGGCTACAGCGGTTGCGGAGGATTTATCAGTTGCAAAGCGCCCGCTGGGTTTATCCCGCGGCGGAGCATTCCCGCTTTCAGCATTCCCTGGGAACAATGCATGTGGCCGGTGAATTTGCCAAACATCTCTATCCCAGCCTGCGGGATGTCTGCAAGGATGTGCCTTCCGTAAATTATGTGGAAGAATTGATGCGGATTGCGGGACTTCTGCATGATGTGGGACACGGTCCTTACGGCCATTTTTTCGATGAACATTTTTTAAGACAGTGGAAATTGACTCATGAGTTAATCGGACAGCAGATCATTATCAAAAAACTCGGAGCATTGATTGCGCACATTCGGCGCAGTCCTTCCGGCGCTTTTGCCTCAGACGAAGTTTTAAATTCAAAGCAGGTGGCTTATCTGATAAAAATGCCGGAAGCTTTCGAAGGAAAAGAACCTCGCTGGTTACGTCTGCTGCGGCAGCTTTTTTCCGGTATCTATACGGTGGATAATCTGGATTATGTTCAGCGCGATGCCTATATGACCGGATTTTCGCTTGATATGGTCGATATTCCCCGCCTGCGTTATTATACTTTTTTTACTCACGAGGGCATTACACTCCATCAATCGGGCATATCGGCAATGGGAAGGTTTCTCAATGCACGGCTAAATCTTTACAGTAATGTTTATTTTCACAGGACAACACGTGCGCTGGACTTGCATCTGCAGGAAATATTCCGCGATACGGTGAATCTGCTCTTTCCCGGCAATCCTCTTCAAAACCTGGATGGCTATTTACATTGTGATGAATGGTTTTTATTCAGTGAGGTGCAAAACTGGCTTGCGGCAAAAGATGGAGAAAAGAAAAAACTGGCGCGGGAGTGGAAAAAACTGCACGATCGGGAAGTAAAATGGAAGATGGCTTTTTCGGCGGAAATTTCCATCGGCCGGATTTATCGTGGTACAGGTTTTTCTCAGGCCGGAGATTACGAAGCAAAAATTCGGGAAAATCTACCGGCAAAGCTCAGGAAAATTTCTTTCAAAGTAGATCTGGCTACCCAGGATCCGCGACCGCTCAATCCAATTGCCGAACCGGGTAAAAGAGTCAATATTTTTAATCCGGCGACCGGGCTTACTTCACCTTCGGCGCTGATGGAAATATATCGCTTTATCCCCGCCCGGGTAATGCATTTTCGGGTGTTTGCGCTCAATCATGATTATGATGAAGAACTGTCCTGTGCCGCGGAAAAGGTGCTAAACTTTCTGGAAACGGTAACACCGACGAATATCTGAACTATGAAAGAAAACTCTGAAACTACTGATTTGACTCTTTTTGTACGCACTTCCGGTGAAGAAATCTCCCGCTGGAATCGCCAGCGTATAGTGGATGCACTGGTGCGGGAAGCGAATATTGACAATAAACTGGCCCAGGAAATATCCAAGGAAGTGGAAAAGCAGATTTTCTCTTCCAGTATCGGAGTGCTTACAACGGCGTTGATTCGTGAATTGGTTAATGCCCGGCTTGTTGAAAGAGGATTGGAAAAAGAACGCCGGCTCCATGGCCGGCTCGGCTTTCCTCTTTATGATGTTCGTCAGTTGATTCTGCATCAAAATAAGGAAAACGCCAATATTCCTCATTCTCCGGAAGGTACCAACCTGATTTTTGCCGAAGGCATTAAAAGAGAGTTTTCTCTCTATGATGTTTTTTCTCCGGATACGGGTGAAGCGCATGCCGCAGGAGATATCCATATCCACGGATTGGGGTACATTGACCGTCCCTACAGTTGCTGTCAGACTCTGGAATATTTAAAAATAAACGGTTTAAAGCTGCCCCAGGCAATCAATTCCGCAAAACCAGCCAGACATGCGGAAGTGCTTCTGGCTCATATGGTGCGATTCAGCGCCGCCCTGCAGGGGCACTTTACCGGGACGATTATCTGGGATGCGCTCAATATTTCCTTTGCTCCGTATCTGGGAGAAATGAGCGATAAGCAGATAAGGCAGTTTGCCCAGATGCTTATCTATGAGTTTTCGCAATTGGCTGCTCCCCGGGGAGGCCAGGCGCTGTATACTGACATTCATATCTATTGTGAAATACCAGTGCACTGGGCGAAACTTCCGGCCATCGGTCCCGGGGGAGAACCGACCGGCAAAACTTATGCCGAATATGAAGATGATGCCCGGCGCTTTGCGGGGGCCATCTGTGAAGTGTTTATCAAAGGTGATGCGACGGGGAAACCGTTCATTTTGCCGCGGCCGCTGCTGCATATAACAGAATCCAGCTTGCAGGCGGAAGAAGCTTCCGGATTATTGCAACAGGCCTGTGCAGTAGCAAGTCTTAAAGGAAATATATGCTTTGTGTTTGATAGAGACAAAGAGGCCTCTTCCTTTGTATGTTTTAAGGCCGGAGGAAAAGATGAAGCGTCCTTTATTAAAGAGCTGGATAAACCATGGCTGATGCGTACTGCGGCGATTCAGAGCGTAACTGTAAATTTGCCGCGCATTGCTTACAAGGCTGCCGGAAATGACAAAAAATTATGGGGTTTGCTGCAGGAAATTATTGCTACTGCGGTAGAAGCACATATTCAGAAAAAGGATTTTCTGGAAAAACTCCTTTCCTATGCCGGAGAGGGGCCTCTGGCCTTGCTGGCGATGAACAACGATGGTTTCCCGTACTTGAGAATGAACCGGTCATTTTACATTATTGGTCTTGCCGGTCTGAATGAACTGGTTCAAATCCATCTGGGCAAACAGTTACATGAAGCACCCGATGCGCTGGCGTTTGGTTTAAAAGTTGTCGAATATTTGCAGAACGAGGTCAAGTGCTGGAGCGTCAATGCCGGTATGAGATTTTTGCTGGAACAAACACCTGCGGAAACCACGGCTTACCGTTTTGCCAGGCTTGATTTAAAATATTATTCTCCGGCTGCCGGTCGTTATGTAAAAGGCAGTATTGCCGAAGGAGCGGTTTATTATACCAATTCTACGCATCTGAATGTTGCAGCGGATATTACACCGATACAAAGAGTGATTGAGGAAGGTTTTTTCCATAAGTATCTAGAGGGGGAAATTATTACGCATTTGCAAACGGGCAGCTTCCATCCGGATAAGGAGGAACTGAGCCGCTTTATCCGGGATGTATTTTATAAATCAGCCAATCGCCAGGTTGACTTTTCGCCGGAATTCACTTCCTGCTTTTCCTGCGGGAAGACTGCGCCGGGATTAAACGAAAATTGTATCTATTGCGGATCAACTGACGTTGAAGGTATTGCGCGTCTTACTAAATACTACAGTAAAGTTTTGAGCTGGAACAAAGGAAAACTCGCCGAGCTGAAAAATAGAAGAATCAATAAAAACTTTAATTATTAGACTACAGTAATATCTATCTTCTTTGGAGGAAGGCCGGATAATTATTTGCCTTGACATTCTACCTACTGATAGGTAGAGCTATGCAAAGTGCTGACTTATGTAAATCTTTACGGAAAACAAATCAGTTACGGCGTTCAGGTTGTAATGCGATAAATGGCCTATCCCGACACAGCCGGAATCAGCACTGAGATTAAAAATTTTAGTTTTGTCGGAGCTATATATAATATTTAAACAAGGGAGGTTATTCATGATTGACGTAATAAAGGAAGAAATTAAAAATTATGTACTTGGACTGGGTGCCGATGATGTGGGCTTTGGATCTGTGTCCGAATATAAGAGCCCGCAATCTCCTGCTGTTGGAACGATTTTTCCTGAAGCGAAAACAATGATTGTTATTGCCTGTAAAGAATCGTCCACCTGCGAAAGCGATAATAAAAGGATTGCCATGGGGGGGAGGTTGGACATTATGGAATTCATGAAATCATGTAATTACAAACTTTGCCGTTATCTGGAGAGAAAATTTAAATTCAAAGCAATGTCCACACCTGTTTCCTATCCGTTAAATATGGCGCGCGAGGCAAAGTACGGACTTGTGGCTGATTTTTCCCAGCGTCATGCCGCCTATGCCGCGGGACTCGGAAACTGGGGCAGGCACAATCTTATAATTCATCCCCTTTTGGGATCACGGGTACTCTTTACGACGGTTCTTTGTAATGAGGAATTGCCCCCGGATCCGAAGGTGACGGAAGACCTGTGCATACAGTGTAATATCTGTGTAGAGAGGTGTCCAGGGCATGCGCTTGATGAAGAAGGGAAGACGCAGGAAATGAAATGTCTCAAATACTCACAGCCTTACGGGATAGCAGGCAATATGTATTTCTGGAAGAAATTCATCGATGGTACTCCCGATGAACAAAAAAAGATGATGAGCAGTCCGGAATATATGAGCCTGTATCAGGCAGTGATTGTCGGTTTTCAATATAACTGTTTTAATTGTTACATGTTATGCCCGGTAAATAAATGATGCGGAAATGGAATCATGATGGGTACGGAGCGTCATTTTATTGCGGCAATTCCGTGTGATTTTTCTCCACTATAGAGATAAGTGATGCCGAAAGTAAGTGGGTACTTTTTAATATTGACCATACCCGCATCCTGCATCATCCGGACAAATTCAACCGGAGTGGGAAAGGCCATGATGGAATCAGCCAGGTAGTAATATGCAGCAGTATTAGTGGAAAAAAACTTTGTTAAGAGGGGAAGTAGATAGTTCAGATAAAGAAAGTAAGAATATTTCAAAAGCCTGTTTTGGATAAATGTCATCTCCAGTATCGTTACTTGTCCTCCCGGTACTGTGACACGCTGCATTTCTTTCAATGCCTGTACTCTGTCCGGAATGTTTCTTATACCGAAAGCAATTCCCGTTACATCAAAAGTGTTGTCGGGAAATGGTAATTTCAGTGCATCGGCCTGCAGGAATGTAATTTGATCAGAAAGCTTATCCCTGGTAATTTTATTTTTTCCCTTCTGTAACATTTCCGCTACAAAATCGATGCCCGTGACCTGGATGAACGGATGGCGAAGCGCGGCGGCAATGGACAAGTCTCCCGTGCCGCAGGCCACATCGAGAAATCTGTTGGTTTGAGTGAAGCGCATTTTGGAGGCGGTAAAACGACGCCAGGCAATATCGCGCCTTAAGCTCAAAAGGTGATTCAGGAAGTCATATCGCGCGGGAATTGTGGAAAATATTTCTTTAACTATGGCCACCCGTTCCCGTTCAGTAATAGCATTTACCTGCGGATATTTTTCTTTTGTCGGGTTTGGCACTTTGCGGAAATTCCTTTATTGAAGTTAATTTAAGTTCCAACGTTTTTATCAATGAAGTTAAGGAAAATCAATACAAATGGATGTAAGGAGTGCTTATTTCGTAATCAGAGAAACATATTAATGTAATATGTAACGGTGAATGCCCGCCGTTTTTCCAAAAACGGCGGGCATTCACCAGGTTAAGCTGATTTAATCGGCACTTTTGTTCCCTTGGCTTTGGCTGTTTCGCTTTTGGGAACTATGATGTTGAGGATGCCGTTTTTAAAGCTGGCTTCGGCTTTTCCCGCTTCCGCTCCAGTGGCAAGAGGAATCGTGCGGTTAAAAGAACCATAGGAACGTTCCATGTAATAATAATTTTTCCCTTTATCTTCCTTCTCTTCTTTCTTTTCACCCTTGATAGTCACGGCATCATCAGTCACCGTCACTTCAACATCTTTTTCATCCACACCGGGAAGTTCGGCTTTAATGACGAATTCCTTGTCCGTTTCCTTTACGTCCAGGGAAGGGGTAAAGTTTTTCATTCCTCCGGAATAAAAACTTCTCGGAGCAACATCAAATCCCTGAAAGAAATCCTCAAACAGACTGTTCATTTCCTTTTGCAAAGAATAGAAGGGATGATCGATAACCTCACGATTTTTTCTATCGAGGGACGGTAATAAATTTTTTACTTTCATAATCATTTCCTCCCAATGAGATTCCAATTCCGCAAGCGAAGCGCAGCGAAATTGGTAAGTCGAATTATCCCGCCGCAGGCGGAGGGTATTTTTAATACCCGTGGCAATGAGATTCCAATTTCAGAAGCGTAGCGTATAACCTAATGGTCACAGGCTGAAATTGGTAAATCGAATTATCCCGCGTCAGGCGGCGGTTGTATATTCCTCTTTTCTGCCCTTCAGTCTTCATCCTTTTTACGCTGCTTTAATGGCAATTTTTTTCGGTTTAACTTTTTCCGCTTTCGGTAGTTCCAAATGTAAGACGCCGTTTTTTACAGTTGCACATATCTTCTCACGGTCTATCTCGTCGGATAAGGTGAAAGATCTTTCGTAATCGCCGATTTCATATTCGGAATAAACCATAGTTTTATCTTTTATTACCTCAGGGCAGACATTTCCGACAATTGTAAGAATGTTTTTATTCAGCTCTATATCTACGGTTTTTTCATCAACTCCCGGCATGTCGGCTATTAAAAAAAGAGAATCTTTGGTTTCATAAATATCCACCTGTGGCACAAATGTTTTTATGTTGCGGATCCTTTCTGTTACCGCGATATTTTCGGTTTTATGCAATTCTTTTTCGGACATGGACAATCAACCTCCTTCCTGATTAATTTATCTTGATTTTTTTGGGAAGGCTTTCTTTCAAGCGGGGCAGCTTAATGCTCAAGATGCCCTTTTCATAATGTGCTTCCACGTTTTTGGCGTCGACAGGGAAAGACAACTGTATCTTTCGCTTGAAACCACCTTGGACTCTTTCCTGTCGCAGGTAAGTTTCTCCTTCCTTCAGAGTTTCAACACGACTTGTTCCAGAGAGAGTTAGAATATCACCGGTAACCTCGATATCAAGTTTTTCCGGATCAATTCCGGGTAATTCCGCCGTGACGAAAGCGCTCACGGCATCCTCCCAGATGTTTACCGCTGGAAAATCGTGCGGAGTACTTTGTTCGGCATTGGAAAAGAGTCGGTTCATTTCCCGCTGCAGTCGCAATATTTCAGGAGCAGCATCAGGGAATCTTCTAAATCTCCATAAGTTTGGTGTAAACATACAATTTCCTCCTTTCAGTTAATTAACATTATGTAAGCCATTACTATTATTAATTATTTCATGTTCGCTCAGGAAAAATATATTTATGAAAATTTTGTTGTCAAGATTTGCGCAGTCTAAGTTAACTTCTTTAATCGGTAAGGGAAAAATAGCCAGAAAATTCCGCCTGCTGCCCTTGACAGGAGGTGGGTGCGTAAATATATTAGTGCCGCTTTGTCAGGGGGTCATTTTAACGGGTTTAAGAAAGAAAGTATGGAAGATCACATAATAAAAATATTCAAGGAAAGTAATCGCGTTAAAGAGACCTTTGTTAATGAAAACTTGAGTAAGCTTGTTGCTGTTGTCGAGGCAATAATATCTGCTCTGAAAGCGGGAAGCAAAATCCTGCTCTTCGGTAACGGTGGGTCGGCAGCTGATGCACAGCATCTCGCCGCTGAATTTGTCAATCGTTTTGTTATTGAGCGGCCGCCGCTTCCGGCAATCGCCCTGACCACCGATAGCTCAATCATTACCAGTATCGGTAATGATTATGATTTTTCGGAGATATTCAGCAAACAAATTCGAGCCATCGGTCAGGCCGGAGATATTGCCTGGGGTATCAGTACTAGCGGCAGTTCCGCTAATGTTTTAAAAGGCTTGGAAGTGGCCAAAAAAATGGGGCTGGTAACTGTATCATTCACAGGAAAAGACGGAGGAAATATTGCCAAAGTTGCCGATTTTTCCATTAACGTTTCTTCTTCAGTTACCGCGCGTATTCAGGAAGCTCACATTACTGCCGGCCATGCAATTTGTGATCTGGTTGACATTAAGCTTTTTCAAAAACCGGATATTAAATAGTAATTAATTTATTTAGAGGTAATAGTGAAAAAACATAAAAATGAACATGCTGATGAGCAGAATCAAGCTGCAGAAGTAAAGAAGAACGCGGAAGGAGCGGCAACTGTAGATCCGGCTTGCACCAGCAGTGAATTAGAAGCAAAACTGGCGGAAAAGGAAAAAGAAGCTGCGAACAACTATGATAAATATTTACGAGCAATTGCTGAATTGGACAACTACAAAAAACGTGCTGTGCGGGAAAGAGCCGACATAATAAAGTACGGTAAGGAAGATGTTATCAGGGATATCTTCCCGTTTCTTGATTCTCTGGATCGTGCTTTGGAACATGCGGACAGCGCAAATGATGTTCAAAACTTTAAAGAAGGATTGAAACTGATCCAGGATCAGCTTTTAACCTGTCTCAAAAAGCATGGTGTGGAAAGAATTGAGTGCTGCGGAAAAGATTTTGATCCGCATTTCCATGAGGCATTAATGCAGGTGGAAAGTGCGCAGCATGACGATAACAAAGTAGTCAATGAATTTGTAAAAGGCTACTTGCTAAACGGCCGGTTGTTGAGGCCGTCGAAAGTGTCCGTATGTAAAAAAATAAATAAAGAAAATAATGAATGTGAACAAATTCCGGAAAATGGAGGATAAGGAGAAGAAATGGGAAAAATTATCGGAATTGATTTAGGAACGACTAATTCTTGCGTAGCTATAATGGAAGGAGGGGATCCTGTCGTTATCGCTAATCAGGAAGGAAACCGTACCACGCCTTCAATCGTGGCCATTACGGAAAGCGGAGAGCGTTTAGTGGGACAGGTGGCAAAAAGGCAGGCTATTACTAATTCGGAAAATACCATTTATGCCGTGAAAAGATTAATCGGCCGTAAATACAATTCAAAGGAAGTACAGTACGATCTTAAAATTATTCCTTATAAAATAACGGAAGCGCCGAACAATGATGCTCAGGTTACGGTTCGAGGGAAGAATTATTCGCCGGCGGAAATATCGGCAATGATTCTGACTAAGATGAAGCAAACAGCGGAAGATTACCTCGGAGAAAAGGTATCGGATGCCGTGATCACAGTTCCCGCATATTTTAATGATTCCCAGCGCCAGGCGACCAAGGATGCCGGAAGAATTTCCGGACTGAATGTCCTGCGGATCATCAATGAACCGACGGCGGCAGCGCTGGCTTACGGTCTCGATAAAAAGAAAGATGAAAAGATCGCCGTTTTTGATCTGGGAGGCGGCACCTTTGATATATCTATTCTGGAACTGGGAGAAGGTGTTTTTGAAGTTAAATCCACCAACGGTGATACACATCTGGGCGGTGAAGATTTTGACCAGCGGGTCATGGATTATCTTGTTGCTGAATTTAAAAAAGATCAGGGCATCGATTTGCGCAGCGACAAGATGGCTCTGCAGAGGCTGAAGGAAGCTGCGGAGAAAGCAAAAATGGAGCTTTCCACAACGATGGAAACAGATATTAACCTTCCTTTCATAACAGCCGATGCCTCCGGTCCAAAGCATATGAACATTAAGCTGACCCGTGCCAAGCTGGAGTCGCTGGTGGAAGAATTGATTGGTAAACTCGTCGAGCCATGCCGGACGGCCATGAAAGACGCCAATATGTCCAACAAGGATATCGATGAGGTTATCCTTGTTGGTGGAATGACCAGAATGCCGCGTGTCCAGCAGAAAGTAAAAGAATTATTCGGTAAGGAACCGCATAAGGGTGTGAATCCGGATGAGGTTGTTGCGATCGGCGCCGCCATTCAGGGTGGTGTTCTGGCCGGCGATGTAAAAGATGTCTTGTTGCTCGACGTTACTCCGCTTTCTCTGGGTATTGAAACACTGGGAGGAGTAATGACCAGGTTAATAGAAAAGAATACAACTATTCCCTGCAAAAAAAGTCAGATATTTTCTACGGCTACCGATAACCAGCCGGCGGTGAGCATTCACGTTCTGCAGGGCGAACGCCAAATGGCGGCCGACAACAGGACGTTAGGACGTTTTGAACTGGTGGGTATTCCTCCGGCGCCGCGTGGTGTGCCGCAGGTAGAAGTTACTTTTGATATAGATGCCAACGGTATTGTGCATGTTAATGCTAAAGACCTGGGCACAGGCAAGGAACAAAGCATTAAAATTACAGCGTCGAGCGGGTTATCCGAAGCGGAGATTCAAAAGCTTGTCCGCGATGCGGAAGCTCATGCCGAAGACGACAAACGCCGCAAGGAATTGATAGAAGCCCGAAACCAGGCCGATTCGATGGTCTACAGTGTGGAGAAGAATATCAAAGACTTCGGTGATAAAATTGATGCAGCTGAAAAAGCGAAAATAGAAGAAGCCATTAGTAAAGTTAAGAAAGCTCTGGAGGGCGATGACGCAAGTGCAATAAAGAAAGCACAGGATGAGTTGATGAATGTTTCCCATAAACTGGCGGAAGCCATGTATGCAAAAACTTCCGGCGGTCCGGGTGGACCCCAGGGTGGTCCCCAAGCCGGAGCTGGCGGTGGTTCTCAACAAGCCGGTTCCCAGCAAACATCAGGGAAAAAAGATGACGATGTGGTTGACGCCGATTTTGAGGAAGTAAAATAGTCGTGGTTAAAATGATAAGGCCCGGAGTTTATTTTTAACTCCGGGCTTTTTAATGAGATTCCAATTTTAGAAGCGTAGCGTACTGAAATTGGTAAATCGAATTATCCCGCCGGAGGCGGAGGGTATTTTTAATACCCGAGGCAATGAGATTCCAATTTTAGAAGCGTAGCGTATAACCTAAAGGTCACAGGCTGAAATTGGTAAATCGAATTATCCCGCCGGAGGCGGAGGGTATTTCAATACCCGGGGCAATGAGATTCCAGTCTGCTCAAGTGAAGTACAAAGAAAATTACATGCGCCGGTTTTCTCTTTTTAAAATATCATTATTTTTAGGATTATTGGTCGGACTAATTTCTCCCGTTGTCTCTCTTGCCGCCGACAACAATACAGCGTTTTCCATTGCTCCGGCAGAATGTTCTGCCGTCTTTTTAAAAAATCAGGAATATTTTCCGGTTTTGCTAAAGGCGATTGACGAGGCCAAGAGTGAAATAATAATGTCTTTCTTTTTATTTAAAGCAGGAGTACACAGAAACAGTTATCCGGACAGAATTCTGTCTCATCTTGCCAAGTCCGCCCAAAGGGGTGTAAAGGTAATGGTAATTCTGGAAAATTCCGGCGGCCGTGATCAAAAGCTGGATGGCGAGAATAAACGGACAAAACAAATTCTTGAAGCCAAAGGTGTGGAAGTGCATTTTGATTCACCCGCAAAAACGATGCACAATAAACTTGTTGTTGTAGATCGGCGGCTTGTTTTACTGGGCAGTCATAATCTTACGCAAGCGGCACTAAAGTATAATAATGAAACTTCTCTATTAATCGATAAGCCGGAATTGGCTGAAGCGGCACGTACTTATCTGCTGACGATTATCAAGGAGTCCCGATGAATTCTTCTCGCCTATTTGTCTGCATATCCGTTATTTTAACGGCATTTCTTCTGGTCAGCTGCGGGAAAGTAGTAACTGTTGTAGAAAAACCGGCTCCTTCGCCTCCTGCTCAGGAAGTGAAGGTAGAAAAAAAGGTGCAGCCGGTTAAAGAGAAACCGCCGCTTCCGGCACCGGAAATAAAACCAAAAGAGAAGGAACCTCCCGTTATTGCGGCTACGGACGGATCACCGGACCGTACAGCCATCGGTTGTGTGCTGCCGCTATCCGGCCGGTATGAAGATTACGGAAACAAAGCCCTGGAGGCAATACTATTGGCAGCGGGTGTTTTTGATAAAACAAGTGAGACACCATGGAGGATAATTGCCGCAGATTCCCAGTCAATACCGGGAGGAATCAAGGCTGCCGTGAATCATTTAGCTGAAACAGAGAAAGTGATGGCCATAATTGCCATTGCCGGGACAGCGGAAGCTTCACAAATTGCTGAAGAGGCGGCCAACCGGCAAGTTCCCGTAATTTTAATTACCCCGAAAGAAGGAGTGACCGGTGCGGGAGAATGCGTATTCCAGCATTTTTTGACGCCAACTCAACAGATGAAAGCTCTTGTTGATTATTCTTTGAATGATCTTAATCGCGCAATTTTTTCTATAATGTACCCCAAAGATTATTATGGGGCTGAAATGGTAAGACTTTTCAGTGAGGAAACAGATCGCAGCGGCGGCAAAGTCGAGCGGGCAATTCCTTACGAAAAGACGCAGACGGATTTCACTGAAGAGATCAACAAGGTCACCAAGAATGCCGTAAGGGAAGCCAAAAAGGCCAATGCCGATAATCCGGAAACTAAAGTTCAGATTTCTCTCGATTTTGAAGCTTTGTTTATTCCCGACTCTTATTCCCGAGTGAAGATGATAGCCTCGCAGCTTGTTTTTTATGATGTTAAAGGCATTACTCTCCTGGGCACAAGCCTGTGGAACTCACCTGCTTTGTTAAAAAATGGTTCGGAATATCTGGAAGGAGCTGTTTTTGCCGACAGTTTTTATGTTAATGGTTTTTATCCGGAAACAAATGATTTTGTGGATATTTATTATACGGCATACAGCCGGGAACCGGAAAACATTGAGGCCTTGTCTTATGATACCATGGGAATGATCATCAGTGTTCTGGAAAACAAAAATATTTTGACACGCGAACAATTTATTGCCGGTTTACGGCAAGTGGAAAATTATAAAGGTGCTACGGGAAACACTTCTTTTTCGGGGGACAGAATTGCCAGGAAGACGGCATTTATCCTGAGAGTCAAGAACGGAAAACTCGAACAGGTAAAATAAGAAGAAGGGTTGAAGACTGTAGACTGAGGAGTATTTGTGAAAAGATTTTTACTTACAAATGATGATGGAATTTATGCCAGAGGATTGAGCACTCTTTATTCCGAGCTTTCCAAGATGGCTGATTGTTTGATCGTTGCTCCGGAGATAGAACAGAGTGCCGTAGGGCATGCGATTACTATTTTTCGTCCTTTGACGGTGCGGCGCGCTACAAAAAACGGGAAATTTCTGGGCTATGCCGTTTACGGAACGCCCGCAGATTGCGTTAAGATAGGAATCAAGGAGCTGTCCGACAAACCGGTGGATCTGGTTGTGTCGGGGATCAATCACGGCGCTAACACCGGTATCAATGTGCTTTATTCCGGTACAGTGTCTGCGGCGACGGAAGCGGTTATCATGGGAATTCCGGCACTGGCTGTTTCTCTGGATACTCACAAGGATGCTGATTATAAATTTGCCGCCCAGTTCGCCTGTAAGCTGGCTCGGCTGTTTATGGATAATGCGGAATTGAGAAATACTGCTATTAATGTGAATGTTCCGGCATTGCCCCGGGAAAAAATAAAGGGAGTAGCTGTTGTCCGTCAAGGCAGAGGAAATATTATCGAACATTTTGATAAACGCATCGATCCCAGAGAAAATACTTATTACTGGATCTCCGGTGAGGTTCCGTCGCTGCCGGAAGAAAAAGATACGGATGTCAGTGCTCTGAAATCCGGTTTCATTACTCTTACCCCGATTCAATACGACTTGACGAAATACGGTATGCTGGATACTCTCCGTAATGCCGTGAACATCAGTCTTTGATTCTTCCAGTTTGCTGTGTAAAATTTACCGGTTCAGTGCATCCAATACAAGTAGATTGGAATTTTAAATTATTCCTGTAAAAAAGGAATTTCTTGTCAAACTGTAAGTCCTGCATGAATATCCGCCAGGCCGACTATTCTTTTAAATATTTGATATTCAATGCTATTCATGAAAAGCCGACCATGTTTTAACATGGCATATCTTTTGTATAAAAAGAATTGGTGGAGATTTTCAGCCGAGAGCGTGTGCTTTTCAGGTGATACTTAAATGATGTGCAGGCCTCTTGTCTGTTATAAGTAATCCATTACGAGATTCTTTAAGGGTTATCCGAATGAAAGATAAATTGAAAGCAAAAAACCGGCCGGCTGATGAATTATCGGTATTGAGCCGGAAAATTGCGCAGTTGGAAGAATCGGCGGTCCAGCAAAACCGTATTTATGATCATTACCGGCTGATGTACGAAGAAAGTATCGACGGCTATGTCGTAGTAGATATGGAAGGTTATATTAAGGAATGTAATTCCGCTTTTAAAAAAAATATCGGCTATACAGACGCAGAGTTAAAACAAATGACCTTCCGGCAATTGACTCCGGCCAAATGGCACGACATGGAGGATAAGATTATCCGGGAATTGGTTTCCTCTGGTAGTCATTCCCATGTTTACGAAAAAGAATATATCCATAAAGACGGGCATGTGTTTCCCGTTGAACTGCGGACTTATCTCATAAAAAATCCGGAAGGCCGTCCCCGGGGTATGTGGGCGCTGGTCCGTGATATTACAGAACGCAAACGTGCTGAAAACAAATTAAGGGAATCGGAAAACAAATACAAAACAATCTTTGAAAATACGGGTACTGCGATCACAATTCTGGAGGAAGATAAAACAATTTCTCTGGCCAATACGGAATTTGAAAAACTAACTGGTTATTCCCGTGAGGAAATTGAAGGCAAGAAAGCCTGGACGGAATTTGTCGTCAAGGAAGATATGGAAAGGATGGCGGCGCAACATAAACTGCGCAGAATTGATGCGACTGCTGCCCCTAAAACCTATGAATTCCGGCTTGTAGATCGAGCAGGTCGAATAAAAAACATTCACCTTAATATCGATATGATTCCCGGTACCAAGAAAAGTGTTGCCTCTCTTTTGGATATGACTATCCGTAAGCAGGCCGAGGATGCTCTTCAGGAATCAAGGCAGCTTTTTTCGGACATCATTAACTTTCTGCCGGATGCAACCTTTGTTATTGATAATGAAGGAAAGGTTATCGCCTGGAATCTGGCCATGGAGGAAATGACGGGGCTTAAATCCACGGATATACTGGGCAAGGGTAATTATGAATATGCTCTGCCTTTTTACGGAGAGAGAAGGCCCATTCTGATTGATCTCGTTTTGCACCCGCGAAAGGATATCGAAGTAAAATATACCGGAATGGAAAGGTCTGAAGAATTTCTTGAAGCTGAGGTAGATATCCCTTCTTTGCAGGGAAAGGCCGCCTATCTTTTTGTAAAGGCGAATATCCTGCGGGATTCCCATGGCAAAATTGTCGGTGCCGTTGAATCCATTCGCGATATAACTTCAGCCAAACAGGCGGAAGAAGCTCTGAAATATTCCGAGGAACGTTTCTCCCAGGCATTTCATATGAATCCGGTTCCCGCCATCATTTGCACAATTGAAGACGGAGAGTTCGTTGATATTAACGACAGCTTCCAGCGGATGCTGCATTATGAACGCGAAGAAATGATCGGTAAAACGCCCCGTATATTATCCATATGGCCGGACATTGCCGAGCAAAGGGACGTAGCTCGGAAATTACTCCGGCAGGGTTTTTTAAAGGAAGAGACCATGCACTTGCGGGCAAAAACGGGGGCAATGCATGACGTAAGAGCATCGGCAGGTATCATTACCTTGAACGGGAAAAAGTTGGTTCTTTGCATATTTAATGATGTTACAGAACAGGAGAAGCTCGAAGCCCAGCTCAGGCAGGCGCAGAAAATGGAAGCGATAGGAACTCTGGCCGGCGGGATCGCCCACGATTTTAATAATATACTGGGTGCTGTCATGGGTTATACGGAAATGGCTCTGGGAGAGGCCGGACTGAATGAGCGCCTCCGGCGTTATCTTTCCAATATATTCAGGGCGAGCGAACGGGCGAGAGATCTGGTAAGGCAGATTCTTACCTTCAGCCGCAAGGGCGAAGAGAAGCTGATGTCTTTGCGGGTCAGCCCCATTATTAAAGAAGCATTGAAGCTCCTCAGAGCTTCTTTGCCTTCGACAATCAGCATTAATCAAAATATTCAATCGGCGGCGGATACGGTTTTTGCCGATCCTACGCAAATACATCAGATTTTGATGAATCTGTGTACCAATGCCGCTTATGCTCTGCAGGATAAAAAAGGTGAAATAAATATTAGTCTGCTTTCTGAGGAAATAAATATTGATAATACCTGTGGTTTGGTTCCCGGCAGCTATCTGAAACTCATAGTGCGTGATACGGGAGCCGGAATGGATTCAGCGACAATGGGAAGGATCTTCGATCCTTTTTTTACTACTAAAAAACCCGGCGAAGGAACGGGTCTCGGGCTTTCTCTGGTTTACGGCATTGTAAAAAGTTACGGAGGTACAATTACCGTGCAAAGTGAGGCGGGGAAAGGGACTGAATTTTCCGTCTATATTCCGCTGCTGATGGAGACGGAAAAAAATCCGGAAACAAAAGCGGAGAAATCCATTTCCGGTGGAAAAGAGCGCATCCTTTTTGTGGATGATGAAGCAGTGCTGGTTGATCTGGGGAAAAATATTCTGACCGGATTGGGTTACGCCGTTGTCGGCGAGACGGACAGCCAGACGGCACTGGAGATTTTCCGGGCCTGCCCCGAGCGGTTTAACCTGGTTATTACCGACATGACCATGCCGAAAATGACCGGCATGGAGTTGGCCGGAAAAATCATGCAGATCAAACCGGAGATGCCCGTCATTATCTGTACGGGTTTCAGTGAAACAATTACACTGGAAAGTGTAAAATCAGAAGGTGTTCGTGATTTAATCATGAAACCGTTCGTTAGGCGTCGTATTGCTGAAGCCGTAAGGAGCGCACTGGACAGCAAAACCTAGGGTCTTGCAGGATGAGATCATCTTACGGATTTATACCGGTACGGTGATATTGATTATTCCAAGAGGTCCCCTGAATGGGCAAAGAGAAAAAAACAAATAAGCAGCCGACCATTTCCAAATCTTCCGCAGAAAAATTTCCGGGATTGAATCCGGGTGAGCAGAAATTTGCCAAAGCGTTTCTCGAAAATTCCACGCCGATTGCCATCACGACAATTCAGGAAGGTAAGTTTATAGATGTGAATAATGCCTTGTGTGAAATGATCGGGTATGCAATGCCGGAAATTATCGGCAAAACAACCATAGAAACCGGTTTTATTACTGCGGAAAAGAGGGAATTGCTGCTTAATGAATTGAAAAATAAAAGGCATGTGAAGAATCTGGAATTGCAGATAAAGACGAAAAGCGGAAAAGTAAAATGCGGATTGCTCAATTCCAACAAGATTGTTCTTGATGGAGGAGAATATCTGCTGACGGTGATAACTGATATTACAAATCAAAGATGGTTTGAAGAGGATCTGCAAAGAAGCCGCAACCTGATGATGGAGATGCTGGAATTAAGCGGATCTATTATATGCATCAAGGATACGGAAGGGCGCTATGAACTGGTCAACCGCAGGTGGGAGGAAGTTACCGGCTTCAAGCGGGAGCAGGCGCTCGGCAAAACCAGCGAGGAATTATTCCCCAATGCTACAGGTCGTCAGATGTATTTGAATGACCGGGAAGTGATGCAATCGGGAAAGATGATGGAGAAAGAGGAAGTTTTGGAAAGTACCGGGGGCAAGAGATATTTTTTATCCATCAAGTTTCCTTTCGGCGGCGGTAACGGTTTTAAAGGAGGCCTTTGCGTAATCATCAGAGAAATTACCGAACGCAAGCAGGCGGAAGAAGCGCTCAAGAAAAGTGAAAAACTTTATCGCACTTTCATCGATGCTTCTTCGGACATGGTGTTTCTGAAAGATGAATCGTTACGTAACATCGTTGTCAATAAGTCGCTGGAGGAATTTTTCGGTAAACCGGAGGAAGAGATAATAGGGAAAACCGATTTTGAACTAATGCCGCAGGCGGCAGCGGAAAAATGCCGGGAAACCGATCTTAAAGCCAAAGAAATGAATTCTACCGTTATTTCCAAAGAAACCGTAGGTCAATATGTATACGAAAGTCTTAAATTTCCGGTTTCTCTGGGAGAGGGAAGGACCGGCGTGGGCGGTTTTATCCGGGATATTACCTTACGCACAAAAGCGGAAAGTGCCCTGCGGGAATCCGAAAGAAAATTCCGGGATCTGGCGGAAAAGTCAATAGTCGGCATTTATCTTTTGCAAGACGGTCTGTTTCGCTATGTGAACTCGGAATTAGCCAACATATTCGGTTATGATGCAGATAAAATAATTGACCGTCTGGGTGTCCGGGATGTCATCTTTCCAGATGACATCCCGCAGGTTGAGGAGAACCTGCGCCGAAGAATCTCGGGAGAATTGAAATCACTGCGTTATTCATTCCGGGTTTTGACCAAAAACAAAGAAATCAGGTATGCGGAGGTTTTCAGTTCCCGAACCGTTTATCAGGGCAAGCCGGCTGTTATCGGCACGTTAATGGATATTACCGACCGCCGCCGGGTGGAAGAGGAATTAAAGCGTTTGAGTATCGCCATCGAACAGGCCGATGAAGATGTAGTCATTACCGATCCGGAAGGTGTCATTCAATACGTTAATCCGGCGTTTGAAAAAATAACGGGTTATTCACGAACAGAAGCTATTGGCCGGACGCCGCGGATCTTAAAAAGCGGGATTCATCAGCCGGATTTTTACAGGGAGCTCTGGAATACAATCAAGGGCGGACATATATGGAAAGGAACAGTTACGAATCGCCGCAAGGATGGTAAACTGATTGAGGAAGATGCAACCATCAGCCCTCTTCTTTCTTCCGCAGGTACTTTAACCGGTTATGTCGCCCTGAAGAGAGATGTAACCAATGCCCGTAAAATTGAAGTTCAACTCCGCCAATCCCAGAAAATGGAAGCCATTGGAGTATTGGCCGGCGGTATCGCCCATGACTTCAATAATATTCTCGGTGCGATGATGGGTTACGCCGAACTGGCGTTTTTTAAGACCAGTGATAAGAAAATTAATCCTTATCTGGAGCAGATTTTGAAATCCTGTGATCGCGCCCGGGATCTGGTAAAACAAATTTTGACGTTCAGCCGTCAGCGCGAGCAGGAAAAGAAATTTGTTTCCGTGACTCCTATCGTCAAGGAAGCTCTTAAACTGTTGCGCTCTTCCCTTCCTGCAACGATTGAAATTATTCAGACTTACGAGGTGCAGAGGGATGTAATTATCTGTGATCCCACTCACATACATCAGGTTCTGATGAATCTGTGCACCAATGCTCTTCATGCCATGCGTGAACAGGGAGGTGTTTTGAAAATATTTTTGCAAGAGCAGGAGTTCGCGACCGACAATATGTACAATCTGGACCTGAAAAAAGGGGCCTATTTGCAGCTTATTGTCAGCGACACGGGGACGGGAATTGATCCTGACATTATAGACAAAATCTTTGATCCGTTTTTTACCACCAAACAATTGGGAGAAGGAACCGGGCTGGGTTTATCGGTTGTTTACGGCATTGTCAAAGATGCCGGCGGAGTTATTTCCGTGGAAAGCGAACCGGGGAAAGGGACGAAGTTTACGATTTATCTGCCTTTGATCGACAGTAATAAAAGAACGGATGAACAAAAAGATTTATCGGTGCCTCATGGAAACGGTTGCATTCTTTATGTCGATGATGAAGAATCCATTGCTGCTCTGGGGCGCGAAATGTTGACCCCTCTTGGTTATGAAGTTATCGTCTGTGTGAGCAGCAGTGACGCCCTCAATATATTCCGCAATGATCCGCAAAGGTTTGATTTGATTATTACGGATATGACCATGCCTAATATGACGGGAATAGCACTGGCGAAAGAGATGATCAAGATACGTCCGGAGATTCCCATAATTTTATCAACAGGGTTCAGCGAACAAATTACGGAGGAGGAATCCGGAAGAAACGGTATCAGGGAATTTCTTATGAAACCGGTTTCTCTGCCCGCTCTTGCCCAGGCGGTGAAGCGGGCGATGGGTCAAGCTGAATCTGCAACCGTTTAATTACTGATGAATCAGCAAAACGGGAACAGGACTTTCGGCAATGACATGGGATGTTGTGCTTCCTAAAAGCAATTCCCGCAATTTGTTATGGCCGTATGCTCCCATAACCATTAGTTCCACGGCATCTTCCCTGATGAATTTGATGATTTCTTCCCCTTCTTTACCGGGCAGGATGATCACTTCGCATTCGGTTTCCGCAGTCTGCGCGGCTTCTTCAATTTGCTTGGAGAGCAGAGTCGCCTTTTCCATATTTGCCGTTATGATAACAGCGGTCAAAGGCCAGACGGCCTGTTTGGACAAATCCAGAGAAAAACCGAGAGCTTTTCGGGCTGAGGGGCTGCCGTCGTAAGCGAGCGCCATGCTTTCTATCTCGCGAAAATTATCGGGAATGATCATGACGGGCTTCCCGGAATTACGGACAACGGCTTCAGCCGTGGAACCAAGCAATCCCCCTTCCTTTAAATGAAAGTGTTCGCCTTTTTTAGCCATAA